>JAFGPV010000143.1 GCA_016936015.1 Pirellulales bacterium | reverse complement strand
GTAGAGGGCGCCCGAGTAGGTGAAGCTGTCGGCGCGGTTGAAGATCAGCGCGGCGTTGTCGGTGATGTTGCCGGCCACGCCGCCGCCCGCCCCGCCGTTGCCGAATTGGAGAGTTCCCGCGGTGATGTTGGTTGCGCCCGTCAAGGGATTGTTTTTCGTGAGGATCGCCGTACCCGAGCCGGATTTATTCAGACCCACGCTGCCGGCCAGGGCGGCGTCGACCACGCCGGCCTGGACGTCGTAGGCGGCGCTGCTGGTGAGCGCGCCGGTGCCGGAAACGGTCCCGCCGGTGATCTGGAAGGTACCGATCGACTGCGTCAGGCTGCCGATGAAGAGTGTCCCGCCGGTGACGGTGTAATCGCAGGCCGGCAGTTCGCCGCCGCTGTAATTGAGGATTCCATTTTCGACGCGCAGGCCGCCGGTGTACCCACCGGAGGAGGCACCCACGATCGTCAACGTGCCGGACCCTTTTTTCACCAGGGCGAGCCGGCCGCTGGCGCCGTTGTTGTCCCGGATTTTTCCCCGGTAAGTGTAGTTGCCGGAATTATTGACGGTCAGCGTGGCCAGGGAATCGACGGCATCCTGGTTTTGAATGGCGGCATAGTTGTCGCTCGCGGCGGTCAAATAGATCCCGGCCACGGTCAGGTCGTGGCCCTGCAGATTGAGATACTGGGAGCTGCTGGCGGACGAAAACGCGATGATTTTACCGGGATTGATTTGGTTGTCCCGGTTCAGCAGGACGGTGGCGGAGCCGGCGTAAGCGAGGTTGCCGGGCACGGCGGCTCCGGCGCTCGAATCGAGCACCAGCGTGCCGGCGCTGATCGTCGTGTTGCCGCCGTAGGAATTGTTGCCGGAAAGCGTGAGGGTGTAGGGACCGGTTTTATTCAGTGCGCCGGAACCGCCGATGGAGCCACTGAAAGCGACGTCCGCCGTGGCGGTATCGAACTCCAGCGTGGCGTTGTTGGTAATACTGGTGGAGCGGAAGGTGGAGTGGGTGGTATCCTGTAAAATAAGTTTCCCGCCGGTGACGGTGGTTCCGCCGGTGTAATAAATATGGCTGCCGGAGAGGGTCTGCGTACCGGAGCCTCGTTTCTCGAAGGAAGTCGCGTAGCGCAGATAGCCGTTGTAGAAATAGTCGTTTCCGCTGTTGACGATCAGATCGCCGTACTGGATCATGCCCCGGCCGTCCGAGCAGGAGATGCCGGCGACCGTCTCGGTAAAGTAATTCATGTAGAACCGGGCGTAGTTACCCGAGTTGCTGAAGGAGAGGACGGCCGCGTCGCCGATTTGCTCATCGTGGTTCAGTTGGACGTAGACGTTGTCTCCCGTGCCGGCGATGTTCAAATTGCCCGGGATGGCCGCGCCGGAGGATTTGTCGAGCCACACGGTGCCGGCCGTGATGTTGGTTGTGCCGCTGAAGGTGTTTCCAGCGCCGCGTAAATACAGGGTGCCCGCGCCGGTTTTCGTCACGGCGCCGGTTCCGCTAATGACTCCCGAGATGGTGGCGAAGTCGCCGGAAGCGTAGGGATTGTTGTCCACTTGGATGGTCCGGGCGCCGCCGTTGAGGTTCAGCCCGTTTTGCAGTTCCGTTTCGTAGTGCGCGGTATTGGAACTCAGTTTCAGGATTCCGGCGATGCCGTGCGTGCCGTCCGCATCGCCGAAGTTGATCGTGGCGCCGGCCCCGCCGAGGTTGACGGTCATCTTTCCGCCGCCGGCGGAGAATCCGCCGCTGATCCACTGGACGCGCAGGGCGCCGCTGCCGTAGGCCCAAAGCGGTTCGGCGTAGGTGACGGCGCCGCTGTGGCTTTGCAGGACGCCGCCGTTGAGGATCAGGCCGGCCCAGTCGGACAATCCCACCATGCGGTCGGCCTGCAGCACGCCGTCGGCGATCGTCGTATTTCCCCGGCTGCCGTCGCCCTGGCCGTTTTCGTTTTCGCCGGTAAGGACCAACGTGCCGGGGCCGGTTTTCAGGATCGCGCCGCTCCAGACGTCGGTGGTGAAGGCCTGGAGGTCGGTAATGACGCCGGAGATGACGGCGCGATCGTCGTCGGTGTTGGGATTGTCGGCGACGTAGATGGTCCGCTCGGCCGCGTTGAGGTCGAGGACGTTTTGGATTTCGACCTCGTACTGGGCGGTCGTGGAAGACAATTGGATGGGGCCGGCGATCCCGCTGTTGCCGTCGCCGGTCCACGCGACGGCCCTGCCGTCGTTGTAAAGATTGACGGTCATCTTGCCGCCGCCGCCCGCAAAACCGCCGCCAAACCAACTAAGGCAATTATTGTTGGGAGAATCGTTCCAAAAGCTGTCCTTATAGGTGACGGCGCCGTTGCTCTGGAGGACGCCGCCGAAGAGAACGACGGCGCCGTTGGCCAGGCCCGCGCCCCGATCCGCCTGCATGACGCCGTTGTAAATCTGCGTCCACCCGGTGTGGCTGTTGGTTCCGGTGAGAACGATCGTGCCGGAGTTGGATTTGTTGACGTTGGCGCCGCCGCTGATGTTGCCCACATAGTAGGCGACGTCCGTTCCCGCCTGCTCGAAGCTGACCGCGCCCGAGGCGGCGATCAGCGGAACGCTGTAGGTGACCGCGCCGGTCAGGTGCAGCGTGCCCGCGCCGTTTTTCGTGATGGATCCCGGCGCGGCGCCCGCGGCGTTCAGCGCGCCGCCGCCGTCGATCGCGCCGGTAATCGTCGTGTCGCCGTCGCCGTTGATGTCCAAGTGGCTGATGATCGTGTGCAGGTCGCCGCCGATGGTCAGCGTCTTTCCGGCGTCGATGGTCCAACTCTGCGGGGCGCCGATCGTCACGGGGGCGTTGATGGTCACGGTTTCATGGGCCGTAATGCCGCCGTGGGTGACGGTCAACGACGGATTGTTCACGCCGTTGAAGACGTAGTTCTGCGCGCCGGAACTGATGGTCAGTCCGTGGGCGATCACCTTGCCGTTGATCGTGATATTCGTTCCGCTGGAGGCGTTGAAGGTGGCGGAGGTCTCGATATTCTGCCAGGCGTAACTGGGGTACGAAGTCCCGTAGATGTCCGTACCGGTCCAATTCGTTCCGCCGGCGATCCACGTGCCGGAGCCGCCTTTCCAAGTCATCGTGGCCAGTGCCGTGGGACGATAGGCCGCGCCGGTGAGATAGCACACGTCGGTGACCCAATCGTAAACGTTCATGAAACCGTAAGGGACGTAGCCGAAGCCCCCGTCGCCCCACCACGTGTCCCAACTGTTCTTGACGACGAAATATCCGCCCGCGTCGCAAAGCGGATCGTCGTAGTAGCCCACGATCGACACGACGTGGTTGCACGTGGGAAGCCAACTGCTCTTGGGAGATCCGCAGTCGCGCACGGCGGCGATGGAATCAAAGAGATCGTAGTCCGCGTCCAGGCTGCACGTCACGCAGCCGGTGGCCTTCAACAAATTCTTGATGTTGTTCGTAGTAATGCTCGCCGTGGCGTTGCCCACCGACTTCGTGACTTTGCTTCCCCAGTTCGTCACCGGCCAACTGCCGGTGGGCATGGGGCAGTCCGTCTCGAAAACCAGACCGGTGCTCGTAAAGTAGTCGAAGACCGGCTCGGGATCGCCGCCGTCCGTAAAGGGAAGCCCGCCCACGTCGCCGTCCGCCCACGGCTGCCGCTCGGAGAGATCCGGCCGGAAAGAGGGATCGTTGCGCGTCAGCATGTAAACCGACTCCAGGGAAGCGACCGATCCATAGATATAACATTTGCTGTCGTATTGGTCTCGCACGTTGCTGACCCAGTAGCCCCCGTTTACGCTTCGCCAATCAAAACTGTCGGCGAAGAGAAATTGTCCCGAGTAAAACGCACCGATCGTCAGAACGCCGATCAAACTCATCGTGGAAAATAAACACCGTGGACAAGTTCTCATTTTTCGATCTCCTCCCAGAAAAGCGACGGTACTCATCTGCCAAGTAAAAGCGGGGAGCTCCCGTATCAAGAAACCATCCACCCGAGGGGCAACCCCGCGCTTCTCCGAGAAGACAGAGAAACCAAGGAGGCTCGCTGCATTCCGGAATCAGATTCAAGTTGTTTGGTCGAACACACTAAAGAGAGGAGTAGAAGCCATACTCCCCCTAACACCTTTTTAACAACCTGCCCCCCCCAAGTCAAGATATGAACGGTTTTTGCCCTATTTTCGCACCTTCATCGCCCACAAAATCCCCAAACCGGCCGTTGTCAATAAAAGGAGCAGGGATGGCTCAGGCACCGGGTGGGCGTTGGAGCCGGCGGCGGAGCCGCCGATGCTCAACGTCCCTTGCGTAATGCTCGGGGAGATGAGTTGGCCCGCGCCCAGCACCTGCGTGGTTCCCGTCCCGGTGATGGCGCCGACCGCGTGGGATGCAACTCCGTCGGAGATCTCAAAGGCGGCGTTGTTGAGGATGGAGGTTGAAAGTTGGCCGCCGCCGGCCAAGGCCAGCGTGCCGTGATGGATCGTTGCGCCGCCGGAGAAGGTATTGTCGCCGGTGAGAGTCAATTTTCCCATGCCTTCCTTCGTCAAACCGTTGGAGCCGGCCAAGGGAGCGCTGACGATCGCGTTCTGATTGGCGGTGATCGTCCCGGTGGTCAGGGTGAGCGTATAGGAACCGCTTCCCGCGATCGTGTAACCCGAACCATTGAAGGTCAGCGACTTGGCGGCGACGTTTTGGACGAGGGTCACGGTCGAGGATCCGTTGGCGTTGAAATAAACGTCGAGGCTCGATCCGCCCGCCGAGTACCAGCCCAACAGCGAATCGCCTCCACTGGCGAAGGGACTCCAATTCGTGGCGGCGGTGCTCCAGGTCCCGCTGCCGGCTTGAAGTCCGGAGGTCGTGCTGGTGTCCCAATAGGCGGCCGTGGGTGCAAAGGATTGGGTAAAGGTGCCGCTGCTTTCCATAGTTCCCGAGCCGGAATCCGTGACCGTGTAATCGCCAATTATCGGAGCATTTCCCGACGTTACAGGCTCGTCGGTAAATGATATCGGGGCAAGGAGGTGTACGTTGTAACTGCTGGAGGTCCACGTGTCGTAGCCGGATCTTTTGGTAACCTGCAAGGTGCCGATGGATCCCACTGGAGGAGTCACGGTGATGGGAGCTGAGGCACAGTCCCGGCTCCCCGGGTCACCAATTCCCGACCAGGAGAAGGTCCCCGAGTTGATCCGCACCTGATGATTATTCATGTCGAAACTTGTTCCGGTAACAGGAGCAAAACTGCCGGGAGTCAAGGGGGTGGCCCGGAGGCCGCTCATGCTGATGGTTTCGGTGAAAATATAGAGGAAGGTAAGTTTAAAATCGCCCTTGGGATCGTTGTTGTTCAAATAGACGTGTCCAGGATTGTATTCGGTGAATCCCATTTGGGTGACCGTGGGCGCCCGGGTGGCGGCATTGAAGTCCACGATGAGGTTGGCCGTGCAATCCCCCGTCATGTCGATAACCCGCGTGCTCGAGGGCGAACCAACGGAAGTTTCGGCATGGAGCGTGAAGGTGAGTTTATTGTACGTGCCCGGCGTGCTGAGGGTCGTCGGCACCGAGACGGTGACGCCCCGAACCATGGCACTGTCCGCCAAAACCGCTGCCAGAAAGACACCCACGAGGAGCAGGATATTCGCGCGCCGCATAAAAAACTCCTTGGTTGACAGATGGGGACCAAGAGGAATAGTTTCCGTCAAGCGTTCCGAAGATCAATCAACAGAATCCAATGTCGGCTGGTTTTTGTGCAAGATCCAGGTTGGAGTTCACCTCCCGGGGGTATCTTGTCCAATAAGAGAAAATGTATCAAGATTATCTCCTTATATATTGTCTTTTACACACCACCTCTGAAAAAGTCAACGATTCTTCCCATATATCCCGACATTTTTACTTCGGAGTCCAACTCATCGAGCTTTTCCGGAAATTCCCGCTTTTTTCACCATTCTACATGCAGGAAATCGCATGGAAAATCGTGTATTGCAAACCAGCAAGGATCCCGCCGGCCACGTCGAGGACGTGGAGATCCGCGGGCACATCATCGAAAGCCTGATCCTGCCCAAGGTGCTCGACTGCATCGTCAACAACGGCGGCGCCTTCCGGATCAAGCAGGTCGCCGTCGGGCAGGCCCAGAAGGACCCCAGCTACGCCCTGATCGAGGTGCAAGCCCGGGACCAGGACACCTTGGATCTGATCCTGGCCCAGGTCGCCGACCACGGCGCCGTGGCCACTAAAGCGCAAGACTGCTCGCTGGCGGCGGCGGATATCGAGGGGGCCTTTCCGGAGGGCTTTTACAGCACCACCAATCAGCGGACCGAGGTCCGCCTGGCCGGACAGTGGACCCCCGTGGCCGACCAGGAAATGGACTGCGGCGTCCGGGTCGAAGCCGGCGCCGCCCGCTGCGTGCCGATGACCGACGTCCGCCTCGGCGACGCGATCGTCGTCGGTCATACGGGCGTCCGCGTCTTTCCCGAGGAGCGGCCCCGCGAGTCGCAAGGCTTCGCTTTCATGGAGAGCAACGTCTCGACCGAGAAGCCCAAGGGCGTAGCCACCCGCGAGGTCGCCCGGGCGCTGCTGCAAAACCGCGCCGCCGGCGGAAAAACCCTCCTCGTCGGCGGACCGGCCATCGTGCACACCGGCAGCGGTCAATTCGTGCAGCAACTCATCCGCCGCCGGTACATCGACCTCCTGTTCGCCGGGAACGCCCTGGCCACGCACGACATCGAGCAGGCGTTGTTCGGCACCAGCCTCGGCGTCTATCTCGAACAAGGCGGACTGGCCGAGACGGGACACGAGCACCACCTCCGGGCGATCAACCGCATCCGCCGGGCCGGCGGAATCCGCCAGGCCGTCGACAGCGGACTACTGCGCTCCGGGATCATGTTCGAGTGCGTCCGGCAGGGCGTCGATTTCCTCCTGGCCGGCAGCATCCGCGACGACGGACCCCTGCCCGAGGTCGTCACCGACGTCCTCGACGCCCAGCGGCAGATGCGCGAGAAAGTCCGCGGCGTCACCTTTTGCCTAATGATCGCCACCACCCTCCACTCCGTTGCCGTGGGCAACCTGTTGCCCGCCTGGGTCAAGGTCGTCTGCGTGGACATCAATCCCTCGACGATCATCAAACTCTCCGACCGCGGCTCCTTCCAAACCGCCGGACTGGTGACCGACGTCGAGCCGTTCCTCCGCGTCCTGATCGAAGAACTAACCGCCATGGAAGGGAGTGGGCAGTGGGCAGTGGACAGTGGGCAGTGATCTCAATTTGCAATTTGAGATTTGCAATAAAAGAAACCAGCAAATAACCCGTCATGCCGCATCCGCCCCGCATCCTGATGTGCCCGCCGGACTACTACGGGATCCAGTACGAGATCAATCCGTGGATGAGCCGCCGCCGGCCCAGCGACCCGGAATCGGCCGCCCGGCAGTGGCAGGCGCTGCGCGGGCTGATCGAAGGGGCCGGGGCGGCCGTTGCGTGCCTCGACCCGGTCCCCGGCCTGCCGGACATGGTCTTTACGGCCAATGCCGCGATGATTTTCAGCGATCAGGCCATCCTCTCCCGGTTCCGGCATCCGCAACGGCAAGGCGAAGAACCGCACTTTCAACGGTGGCTCTCCGAGAACGGTTTTCAAGTGGAACGGCTGGCCGAAGACTTGTTCTTCGAAGGGGCCGGCGACGCCCTCTTCTGCGGCGACACGCTGTTTGCCGGCTACCGCATCCGCAGCGACGCCCGGGCGTACGAGGCCGTCGGCGACCTGCTGGCCTGCCGCGTCATCCCCTTGGAACTCGTCCAAAAACACTTCTACCACCTCGACACCTGTTTCTGCCCGTTGGAACCCGGCCGGGCGATCTACTACCCGCCGGCCTTCGACCACTACGGCCGGCACGTCCTCGGTGAACTGGTCCCGGAACTGATTCCCGTCTCCGATGACGAGGCCCGGCACTTCGCCTGCAACGCGGTGGTTATCGGCCGGACGGTCGTCACCAACACCGGCTGCCCGGAACTGCACGGGAAACTCCGCTCCCTCGGCTTCAATCCGGTCGAAACTCCTCTCTCCGAATTCCTCCGCGCCGGCGGCGCCGCCAAGTGCCTCACCCTTCGCCTCGACGGCGAAGACGCCGCCGCCTGGAAAACGTCCGGCATGTCCCCTCTCCCTCCGGGAGAGGGCTAGGGTGAGGGCCGTCCGGGAAAGAGCCGGGATTAAAGAAAGAAAACAATCCCAATCATAATCTGATCTACTCAATCAGTTATTGGCTGGTATAATAGCCCCTCGCAGGACCTTCTTACTCCTTTTTCAATCCCATGTTAAGAAAACTTTCCAAAGGGAAAATCCTCCGTATCCGCCCGGGCCACCTGGCAAATTTTTCCGGAGGCGCCGGGTACATGCCCTTTATTGTCATTTTCTCCGTGCCGGCGTCTCTGGTTTTTGGACTTGTGGGATCGCTCCTTTTATATTTCAAAGGCAATGCAATTTTCGGAAACGATCCGGACGCCCCCGGCCATTTCAGCCGTGCAACCCTCGACACGTTTGTGCGTTACACGGTGCGGCATCTCATCGTTTGTATTCTTTTAGCCCTCATAGCGGGAGCCTTTCTCTTTAGCTGGGCAAACGAGATGGTGTACGGCGATAAAACGAAATATCTCCTCTTGACTCTGGTGTATTCGATCGGGCCGCTCATTGCCTGGATCGTTTCCACTCTCCTTTTGATGCGACTGATGTACGTTCAAGGCCCCAAACCCTGGCAACTCCTTTTAGCCGGAGGCCTTCAACTTCTCCTCCTCTTGGCGGGAATACCACTCCTGGCAGTTCTTGATTCGCTGATCAGCGCCTAGACCATGGATCCTCAGCCCATCAACAAAGTGCGGCGGGAATCGTTTGGGGCCATTCTTTACTCGGAAAATCCCGGTTTCACCGCGTTTGTCGATGCCGCCTACGCCGATTCCCTGGGAATTCCGGCGGAAGAAAACCTGCCTCGGGAAACGTATCGCGCGCCGCTGGACGTGCACCTGAGCATTACCCAGCGCTGCAACCTGAACTGCCCGGGCTGCTACGCCGTTTCGCCCTCCGAATTGCCCAAGGAGATGCCGTTCGAACTTGCCGCCAGGATCATCGATCATTTGGCCTCCTTGTCGGTTTTCACCGTTGCCCTGGGAGGCGGAGAGCCGTTGCTTCACCCCGACTGGTGCAAAATTGCCCGGTACGCCCGCAGCAGGCAGATCGTCCCCAACCTGACCTCCAACGGCTTGCTGATCGACTCCGAAACCGCACGTTCCTGCAGGGTTTTCGGCAGCATCCACCTGAGCTGCCATCATCCCCAAGAGCTGAACCGGCTCTCCGATACCGTGCGATTGTTGCAGCGTGAAGGTCTCGATCCCGGCCTCAATGTGCTTCTTTCCTCGCAAACTTTTCCCCACATCCCGGAAATCTGGAAGTGGTGCTCGCAACATGCCGTTCGGCGCGTCCTGGCGCTCCAATTCAAGATAACGAAAAACAATCTCGACTATCAATCCTGGCGGTTAACAGAGGACCAGCAACGGGATCTCTACCCGACGATTGTCCGATGGTCGCGCAAGTACGGCGTGCTTCCCCTGCTGGATTGTTCGCTTTTTCCCCTGCTGGCTCTCCATCATCCGAAGAAGAAGGATCTCGAGTTCTTCGACGTCGCCGGATGCCAAGGGGGAAACGCCTACATCGCGATTACTCCGGAGGGACATTTCAAGCCCTGCTCGTTCTGCGAACCATCTTCCGGCCCAATCGAAATGCTCGACCGTCACGCCTGGATTTCGATGCCTCATTTGCAATCCTTCCGTCAATCCAGATGTTCCCCGGATTGCACGTCCTGCGATTATCTCCCCCTCTGCAACGGCGGATGCCGCATCCATACCTTGGACCTTGGGGTCAGGCCGTGATTAGTGATTAGCATGGATCGGCGGACTTTCCCGTGCCTTTTTCAATTTCTGATGAGCAACTGCTATTCCCAACGGCACACGGTGCGTGCCTGCTACTTGGGGGCGTATGGGGCTGAGAAGTCATAGGTGCCGGAGGGGATTTCGTAGACGGCGGCGCCGGGTGCCGGGCGGAGGAAGCGGACGCCTTCGGATTGCACGGCGGGCCTACCGCCTTCGAGGACGGCGGAGCCGTCGGACGTGGGAATGAAGACGGTGGCCGAGGCGCTCGGCGGGACGGTGACGTGCCAATGGAAGCGGCCGTTTTCGATCCGCCAATCGCTCTCGATCTTGCCGTAGGGAGAGCGGTGCCAGGCCTTGACGAAGGTCAGATCGCCGACCGGCCGGGGGCGGAGGATAATGTGTTTGAAACCCGGTTGCTCGGGATCGGCGTTGATGCCGGCCAGGTACTGGTAGAACCAGGCGCTGATGTCGCTGAAGGCGACGTGGTTGCGCGACAGGCCGTCGCCCCAGTCTTCCCAGAGGGTGGTCGCCCCGCGCTCGATCCAACTGCCGTAACTCGGCGGCGTGGTCTGCACGGCAATACGATAGGCCAGGTCGTGCCGGCCGTTGTCGCTTAAGGCGCGAAACAGGTATTTTGCGCCCAGGATGCCGGTATCGAGGTGAAAGGCGTGCTCCTCCACGTTTTTTGCGAGTTTATTCACAATGGCGTCGCGCTCGTCCGGTGCGGCGAAACCTTGGAACAGGGCGCAGCTCTGGGCCGTCTGGCTGCCGCCGTTTACCGTGCCGTCGTTGTGGATATACTTCTCGCGCCACGCCCGGCGGATCTTTTCCGCCAGCGCGGCGTAGTGTTTGGCGTCGGCGTCCCGGCCGAGGATGGTTGCAAATCGGGAGACCAGCCGCGCGTCGCAATAGAAATAGCCCGTCGAGGTGATCGCCACGGGGGTTTCCGTTTTCGCCGGGACCCAGTCGCCCAGTCCGAAATCGACAAGATCGTTTTTCGACCGGCGCTGGAGATAATCGACGTAGCGTTTCAGGTTGTCGTAGTGCGTCTCCAACACCCGGACGTCGCCGCGATAGAGGTAGAGATACCAGGGGACCAGGATGTAGGCGCTGTCCCAGGCCGGTCCGTTGCCCCAACCGTAGCACCAGTCGTAGGCGGGAATGATGCAGGGCAGCTCGCCGCCGGGCCGCTGCTCGTCGCGCAATCCGGTCAGCCAGGTCTCGTAGCCGGCGACGTTCTCGAAGTTGAACATCGCCTGCTCGGCCGCCAGGTGGGCGTCGCCGGTCCAGCCGCTCTTTTCGCGGTGGGGGCAGTCGGTCGGCAGGCCCACGAAATTCCCCCGGTACGACCAGAGCGCCGACTGCTGGATCTTGTTCAGCAGGGCGTTGGAGCACTCGAAAGCGCCGGCGGGGGTGAACGCCGTGTGGACCACCCGGCCGCACAGGCTATCGAGCGTCGGCCGGCCGGGAAAGCCGGTCACCTCGACCCAGCGGAAGCCGTGATACGTAAACCGCGGTTCCCAGACTTCCTCGTCCCCGCCCTTGAGCGTGTAGAAATCGGTCTGGAATGGCCCGTATTTGACGTACATGGCGATCTTTTCCTGGTCGACCGTCCCGTCGGGATGGAGACGCTCGCCGAAACGCATCACCACCCGGGTCCCGGCCGGCCCGGTCACTTTCAGTTGCGCCCAGCCGACCATGTTCTGCCCCAGGTCGAACACGAAGACGCCCGGCTTCGGCTCCGTCAGGCCGACCGGCTTAAGGGTCTGCATCACGCGGATGGGCGGCGCCATTTCCGCACTGAACTTTTTCGCGGGCGGCGGGACCACCTCCGGTTCCGCCCAGGCGGAGTCGCCGAAGTGCGCCGCGTCCCAGCCGGGCATTTCCCGCCGGGCGTCGTAATCCTCGCCCAGGAAAACGCCGTCGTGCCGGATCGGCCCGGCCGCAGCCCGCCACGTCGCGTCGGTGGCGACGGTCTCCGTCGCGCCGTCGGCATATTCCAGCCGCAGTTGGCAGAAGAGCGTCGGATCGCTGCGCCAAGTGGACCGCGGCACGTCGTAAAAGCCTCTGCCCAGCAGGACTCCCAGGGCGTTCCGGCCCTCGACCAACCGGTTGCCGACCTCGTAGGTTGCGTAGAGCACCCGCTGATCATACCGGGTAAAGATCGGATCCAGGACACGATCGCCCACCTTCTTTCCGTTGATCCGCAATTCGTAAAAGCCCAAACCGCAAATGAAAACGGTCGCCCGCTTGAGTGGCTTCCGCACGTCGAATTCCTTGCGGAACACCGGGCTGGGGGTTTTCTTCTCCCAGGGAATTATCTGGCCGTCGGCCTTTTCCTCCGGATCCGCCGGCGGGACGTACCGCAGCCACTTGCCCCGCCACTGGCCGGGATCGAGGACGCCCATCGACCACCGCGCCGGCTCGGACCACGGGGAGACCCGGCCGTCCCGGTCCCACACGCGGACCTTCCAGAAACACCGCTGATAAGACAGCAGCGTTTTTCCTCCGTAGACGATCCCGTAGCAGCGGTCCGACGCCACCTTGCCGGAATCCCACAAATCGCCCCGGTCGTCGTTCAAAGAAGATGGCTCGCCCGCCACAAGGATTTGATACGCCGTCTGCCGCTCCCCCCGCCGCACGGCCCCCGTCGGCCGCAGACTCCAACTCAGCCGGGGCAGCGCGACGTCGATCCCCTCGGGATTCGTCAAATACTCGCACCGCAGATCCTCCGCCGCCACGCCGCTCCCTGCAGCGACGGAAGGAATGAAAAATTCAAGAATCAGAACCAACCCACCGAGACCGGACCAGCGCATGGCGAGGGGATCCCTTCCATCAACATCAATCATTTAGCGCGAATGGGTGTCTTGAAATTTCCGTCTCTTTCTCTACACCCGCCGCACCACGCCGACGACGATGCCCAGCACTTTGGCGTTTTTGACGTAGATCGGTTTCATTTTCGAGTTGGCCGGTTCGAGGCGGATGCGGTTCTTCTCGGGGAACCAGCGCTTCAACGTCGCTTCGCCGTCGTCGGTCATGGCGACCACGATCTGGCCCTTCCGGGCGGAACGGGTCTTCTGGACGACCACGTAGTCGCCGTCGGAGATGTGGTCCTCGATCATCGAGTCGCCGTCGACCCGCAGGACAAAGAGGTTTTTATTCCGCGCGTTGAACATCTCGGAGAAATCGACCCGTTCCTGCTGCTCGACGGCCTCGTGCAGCACGCCGGCGGCGATCTGTCCGGCCAGGGGCAGGCCCCGAAGCTCCGCCGGCTCCCGGGCCAACTGGATCGCCCGGGAGAGATTCTGCTCTCGTTTGATGATGCCCTTTTTCTCCAGGGCCTTGAGATGGCACACCACGCCGTTGGGCGAGGCGATGCGGAAATGCTTGCCAATCTCCCGGACGGTCGGGCCGTAGCCCCGGCTGTGGATCCGGTCGCGGATGAACTCGTACACGGCCTTCTGCCGGCGGGTCATTTTTTCGGACGATTCCATGATTTCCTCGGTAAATGGGTAAAAAAGGAAGGGAGCAGGCGGCTTGCCTGCTCATGCGGCCGGGACGGCCGTGCTCTGTTTATGTACAATCGTACAATATACGGACGTACATAGTCAAGGGGGGAAGGGAGAAATACGGAGTGCGGAATGCGGAATATATAGGAGTTAAGAGCCTTAGAAGGAAAATAATTCCACATTCAGCATTCAGCATTCCGCATTCCAATGACCGCCATATTGTCGCGGTGGATAACCTCGTCGTAGGGGCAGTAGCCGAGGACTTCGGAAATTTGCCGGGTTTTCAGGCCTTTGATGCGTTGGATTTCGTCGGAGGAGTAGTTGGTCAATCCCCGGGCAAACTCGCGGTCCTCCGGGTCGCGCAGGGCCAAGACATCGCCTTTGGTAAAAGCGCCTTCGGCCTCTAAAATGCCGATGGCCAGCAGACTTTTTCCCTTTGTTTCGATGGCCTCCCGGGCGCCGGCGTCCAGCCGGAGCCAGCCCCGGGGCTTGACCGTCAGGCCGATCCAGCGTTTTCGGGCGGCTACGGTCTGCCCCTGGGCCAAAAACAGGGTGCCCACGTCCTCTCCGGCAATGATTTTTTGAAGAATGTCCGGCTCCCGGCCATAGGCGATGATCACGTTTTCGCCCGCGGTAGTGGCCAGCCGGGCGGCCTCCAGCTTACAGGCCATCCCCCCTTTGCCCAGCCCGCCCAGCTTGTCGCGGATAAAACCGAAAACCGATGCATCAAGCCGACTGACCATGGGAATGAGCCTGCTGCCCGGTTCGTGGGGATTTCCGTCGTAGAGGCCCGAGACGTCGGAGAGGAGGACCAACAGGGGGGCGCGAATCAGGTTGGTGACGATCGCCGCCAGCCGATCGTTGTCGCCGAAGGTGGTTTGCAGTTCCTCGACGGCGACGGTGTCGTTTTCATTGATAATTGGCACCGTGTCGAATTCAAGGAGCTTCAACAGGGTATTTCTGGCGTTGAGGTATCGGACCCGGTGTTCCATATCCTGGGCCGTCAGCAGGATTTGCGCCGCGTGACGTTTGTATTGGGCAAAGGCCCGTTCGTAGTGTTCCACCAGTGCGCTCTGCCCGACGGCGGCCACGGCCTGGAGGCCGGCGAGATCCGCGGGCCGGCCGGTCAGACCCAGCCGGCCCATGCCGGCGGCCACCGCGCCGGAACTGACCAGCACGACCTTACGTCCCGTGCCGAGCACGGCGTGAATCTGTTCGACCAGACTGCCGATCTGCTGCTGATCGAGTTGCCCGTCGGCGCGGGTCAAGACCCGGGTGCCGACCTTGACCACCAGCGTCGAGGCTAAGGCAGCGACCTCTTGTCGAAGTAAGTCCGCCATGATGGAAAGATTCGTTGGAATCCTGAAAAAACCTGTAATGCGGTTTCCCTCGTGAAATAGCTCGTCCAGTATGAAAAAAATCCAGCGTGTTTTGCCGCAGGGTGAACACGCGGTGAAGCGCTAATTCAGGTTGTGTTTGGAATAAAAGGCGTTGGTCAAGATACAACCAAGGATGAAAAAATAAAAGGGTATCCTGAGAGCCTCGTTTTTCTGTGAAATAGCACGGATTTTCGGGCTGTTTTTACTGGCCTTGCAAGATTGTCCTGAAGCGCCGTCGCCAAAATCCAATGGAGTCGTCGGACTTGTCTGACTCGAAAAAGGCGGCTTTTTTGAAGATCGACGTCCTGTTCGCCGAAGAGGACGAGCTGTTCGCCCGGGAATTCAGCGTTCCCACGCGGAAAGTCTATTCGGGCGATCTTTGTCCCGACCATTGCAACGTAATGGTGCTGGGCGATGCACTGCAATGGGCGGGGAAATCGGAGGCCGAGGTCCTGCTGGTCGAAACGGCCGGATTGTGTCTCCGCTGCTCGCCCTACGTCGACGGCGGACTGGGTCTGGTGGTCCTGGAGGCCACAAGCGGGATGAACCTGCCGTTGAAGGTCGGGCCGATGCTCTCGCTGGCCGACGTGGCCGTGGTCACGAAAATCGACCGCGTCTCCCAGGCCGAGCGTGAGGTGTTCCGGGCCCGGATCCAGGACGTCGCTCCCGCGGTGCAGGTCCGCGAAGTCAACGCCTTGCACGGCATCGGCATCGATCCGCTGGTCGAGATGATCCGCCGAATCCCCGACGCCGGCGCGAACCTGCTCCTGAGGGGCAATCCGCCCGTGGGCACCTGTACAATCTGCGTGGGAAAAAAAGAGATCGGCTGGCAATCGCACTTCGGCGTGGTTCGCCCGCTGGAAAACCAGGTGTTTTATCGCGGAGAATAGTGCATCAAGCCGCGACCGACGGTCGCAGCTTTACGGAGGAGGATTCATAGCCACGATTACCGAGAAGGAATTACCCGGTCTGGATTGCGGCGTGTGTGGATCGGGTGACGTCGCAGGGGGAAGGCCGAGAACGAAGGATCGAGGATTGTCAGTTGAAAATCCAATCCCGATCTTCGACCTTCCAATTTTGAAGCTCTATCAAACCGGGCTTTCGACGTTGACCGGGTTGTCGGGCTGATTGACGTTCCGGCTGGTCGATCGTCCGATCATCACCACCACGGACAGGCCGACCAGGATGACCAACATGAAGATGCAGGCGAATCCCATGGCGGTCATGCCGGATTCGGCGGCCAGGAAACGAGAGAACTTCCGGAAGAGCGACTTCATGGGAATCCCTTTTTTTTATTGATCCGGATCCTTTAAGTTGTATAACCGCCAGCTAATTGATGCAAATTTTTCAATCTGATGGGCAATAGCGTTCTTCGGCATGGCGTCTCGGAACATTTCAATCCTAGTTCACGGGGCGGCCGGGGACGCCCGTTGAGGAGATTGTCTACTCCCGGCGCCGGGGAATAACCGTTATTTACGGCATCTTTGTTTAATCCTGTCTCCCGGCGGGGGGAGGCGGGAGGAGGAACGGTTCACGAAGCCACAAAGGAATACGGCGCCGGATCAACTTGTTCCTCGTCGGTAAAATACGGTATCATCAAGGGGGAAGATGGGGGACGAATCCTATGCCAAAAGCACCCGTTGTTTTCTGCGTCCGGTTCCTGGCGGTCGGGCTGACCCTCGGTCTTCTTGGGCGTTTCGGGACGCCGGGATGGTGCGGCGGGGCGTCGGCGGCTCCCCCGGCCGTGTCTCCCGCGGATTCCGATTCCGCCCCGAAAGATCCGGCCCCTCAGCCGGCCGGACGGAAACGGATTGACCGGCTGATCGAGCAACTGGGGGACAAGGATTATTTTGTCCGGCAGCGGGCGCAAGAGGAGTTGCACAAGCTGGGATTCGAGGCCTTCGACGCCCTCTCGGCGGCGCTCAGCCACGAGGATCTGGAAATCGCCGCCCGGGCGAAATACCTGATCCGGACGATCCACGTGCAGTGGACCACTTCCGACGACCCGCCCGAGGTCCGGGATCTCCTGGAGGATTACGAAGCTCTCGACGCCGATAACCGCCGGGTCCGGATGCGGGCCTTGGCGCAACTGGTGGACGACCAGGGGTTGCGGGCGCTCTGCCGGTTGGCGCGGTTCGAGAAGTCGTTGGTGTTGTCGAAGTGCGCGGCCGTCGAGTTGCTGCGTTCCGGCGCCGCGCCGCCGACGGGCCGGCGGGCCGAAGCGCTCCGTAAAATGCTGGCGCGAAGCAACCGGCCGGCCGTGCACTGGCTCGGGGCCTGGCTGCAGCCGGCCGACGATCCGCAGGGCTTCGTCAGGCAGTGGGCGAAACTGATCGAGACCGAACGGCAGGTCCTGCAGCGGAGCCCGGTCCAATCTCGACCGCAAATCGTCGCCGCGCTGAGACAGTTCCAGATTGCGGAGTTGGAACGCCGCGGCGAAAAGGAACTGGCCGATCGCGCCCTGCGGTGGTTGATCGCGCCGGAAAACGTCAAGGCCGAATCGCTGCAGGAGTTGCTCGATTGGCTGGTGGAGCACAAGGCCTGGCCGATGGTCGCCGAGCTGCTTGCCCGGAACGCGGCGCGGGCCGTTTCCGATCCGTTGTTGATGTACACCTGCGCCCAGGCCAAGGCGGAACAAGGCAAGACCGCCGACGCCGAAGAACTGGCCGGCCGGGCCCTCCGGATGAATCCGGGAACCGATCCCGCGCAGCTTCTCGCGCATCGCCGGATGGCCTACGAGTTGGACCAACGCGGCTTGTTCCGCTGGGCCCAGCGGGAGTTCGATTACCTCCTGAAGCAAAAAGACCAGGAGGCGGAGCCCCTGTTGGCCTGGAGTTGCGCCGAAATGCTGCACGAGCACGGGGAAGACCTGCGGGCCGCCCAGGTGATCGAAACGATCAAGCCGGAGACCCTCAGGCAGATGGCGATCCGCAACTTCTACCCGATCACGGCCCAAAAGATTCGCGCCCGGAAGCACTATCTCTACGCCTGCCACTGGCTGGCGCAGAACGATCGGGCCAAGCAGCGGCAGGCCTTGGAAAAGGCCTATCTCTCAGACCCGGATGACATCGAGGTCCTCATCGCCTGCTACCGCCTGCCGGAGGAAACGCCCGAATTCAAACGCAAAATCGCCGGCCAGATCCGGCAGACGGCGTCCCAACTCCGCGAGTTGATCAACGCCCAGCCGGGGGAACACGAAAATTACAACGAGTACGCCTGGCTGATCGCCAACACCGAAGGGGACCTCGACGAAGCCTTGAAATTCTCGCAGGAATCGCTGAAACTCGTCCGGAAATCGGCCCAGGACATCTCCGCCACCGGCGGCTACCTGGACACCCTGGCCCGCGTGTATTACGCCCGGGGCGAGTACGCCACGGCCGTGAAGATTCAAACCCACGCCTTGCGGCTCGATTCCCACACTCCTCAGATCGCCCAGCAACTAGAACTCTTCAAAAAGACGCTGGCGGAGAAGGAGCATCACCCTTAACCTGGATTATTTTTCAGAGAATCTTCTACTTCTTGTCCAGCCGCCGGATGCCCTCCGCTTTGGCGGCGTGGAGTGACTCCTCGTATTCGGCGGGCGTGATGCGGCGATGGATCCGGGGATGGCAGCCGGAGCGGCCGGCGGGATGATACTGGGCCATCAGGTTGACGTAGGTGTCGGGAGAAATTTCCCGGACCAAAAACCGCATGATCTCACGGGTCCCCGACAGCCCGTCCGGCAGCACCAGGTGCCGAACCAACAATCCCCGCCGCGCCAGTCCCCCGTCGTCGATCTCCAGGTCGCCCACTTGCCGGTGCATCTCCTTCAGGGCGGCCCGGGCGGTCTCCGGATAGTCGGGGGCGTCGGCCAACTCCGCCGCCGCCGCCGGATCCCAGAACTTGAAATCCGGCATGTAGACGTCCATCACGCCTTCCAGCAACCGCAGCGTCTCGACCTTGTCGTAGCCGCCCGAGTTGTAAACCAGGGGCAGCCGCAGGCCGTCCGCCGCCGCCGGCAGCAAGGCCTCGAGGATCTGCGGGACGACGTGCGAGGGAGTGACGAAGTTGATATTGTGCGCCCCCTCGGCCTGGAGTCGGAGCAGGGCGTCGGCCAGTTGCCGGGCGGTAACCCGCCGGCCTTCGCCCTCCCAACTGATGTCGAAGTTCTGGCAGAACGCGCACCGCAGATTGCAATGCGTAAAGAAGACCGTTCCCGAGCCGTTCCACCCCCGCAGGCAGGCCTCCTCGCCGGGATGTAAAAAAGCGCTGCTGACGACGGCCTGTCGGCCCGTGCGGCAAAAGGAGCTTTCCGGCGCGGCGTCGCGCCGGTCGGCCCCGCAGTTTCGCGGACACAGCCGGCACTTGGCCAGCGCCGCCGCGGCCGCCTCCGCCCGCCGGGCCAATTCTCC
Source organism: Pirellulales bacterium (assembly GCA_016936015.1). Lineage (GTDB taxonomy): Bacteria > Planctomycetota > Planctomycetia > Pirellulales > Thermoguttaceae > JAFGPV01. The sequence goes on along the minus strand of JAFGPV010000143.1, from coordinate 8,951 downwards.
GCTGTGAAACAAGGACACAAAACCCGGTGCCGTCATGGAGTGCAATCTCTCCGACAGGCGCTTCTGTTCCTTCCTACCCAATCGCTGCCGTCGGGGAGCCGAAAGCACCAAGAAGTCCTACCCAACGCAGCAACGCAAGATGCCGTTATCGGTCTTCGACCATCCGGGCCAGTCGCACCACTTGGGCCCGCACGCCCTCCAGATCGGGATTGAGCCGGAGCGCGCGGCGGAAGCATTCCAGGGCGGAAACCGGATTTTTCAGTTCCAGATAGGCCTGGCCCATCGTGGCGGCCGCCACAAACTGGTAGGGATTGATCTCCAGGGTTTCGTGGCAGTCGCGGATCGCCTCGCCGTAGTGTCCCAGGGCGAACTGGGCCACGCCCCGTTGATGCCACGCCTCGGCAAACCAGGGCGCCCGGGCCAGGAGCTTGCTCGCCCGGCGGATGGCCTCGGCGTATTGCTGCGCGGCGCTGAGCCGGACGATCACGCCCAACTCCTGCTGATCCTTGACCGTGCCCGCCCGGGTCCACACGGCGCGCAAGGCGTTATCGGCCAGGGTCCGCACCGTCCGATCCTCGTCCAGCAGCGCCCGGCCCAACGTGTGATTGCACTCGTAATCGCCCAGCAATCCCATTGCCAACACCGCCGCCCGGCGGACTTCGCGCACGCCGTGAACCGCCAGCCGTTGGAGCGTGCCTTGCGCGTAATTCTCCGTCACCTGCCGCATGAATGCGACGGGATCCTGCACGTCGAGATACTTCTCGTACAGTTCCAGAATCTGCGGAATGCGGAGCGGTTCTTTACTCACGCCAATGCTCCTTAATTGTGCCGGGGCAAACGGCGTCGGGACGTCAACTCAATCCACCTTTGATTGTACCCAGACTCCTTGAAAAACACCACTAGAAAACGACAAGAGGAAAAAGAAAGGATGAGGGATGAGGGATGAAGGATGAGGATTGCAAGGAGGAACCATCAACGAGTGGTTGGCAGCGAGCCGGGCCGACCTCGGCCCAGGCGGCAAACGTGAACGATGAAATGTGAAATGCCGTCGGCAACAACGTAAGTGTTTGGTATTGTGCAATTTGCAATTTAGAATGATGATTTGTCAATTGACAATACCCAACAGATGGCTGTGAAAAGTCCCCCTGCCTATGCAGCCGTTCCCGCCGAACCGCGGTTGAAGTAAAATCAATTCCATGTCTATAACACGGCCAGTGCTTTGGGGTTGTCTGATCCTGATTCTGAGGGGGAATCTCGCCGAAGCGTCTCCGACCGTCTGGCTCACTGGTCGGGCGTTGCACCGGCGCCTGGCCGAACCGGTCGATCTGTTCTGGTCGGAAAATCCCCTCCAATCGGCGCTCCACAACCTTGCGCAAACCCATCGCGTGGCGGTGTTTCTTGACCCCCGCGTCGATCCCGGCCGGAAAGTGCAGCTCTCGCTGCAAAACGTCCCGCTCCGCGAGGCCCTACGACGGATCGCCTCGGCCGAAAACCTGGAAATGACGCTGCTCGGGCCGGTCGTGTATTACGGACCTCCCCGCGCCACCCCCGTGCTTCGCACCCTGGCCGCCCTCCGCACGGAGGAGGTGCGGTCGGGATCGCCGGCACGGCGCAAGAAATTTCTCGCCTCCGCTTCGTTGACCTGGGACGATTTTGCGGAACCCCGCGATGTCATTCAAAGGCTGGCCGAGAAGAACGGCTTGACGGTCGAAGGCCTGGATAATCTGCCGCACGATCTCTGGGCCGCCGCCGACCTGCCGCCGCTGACGCTGGTCGAGCGGCTGACGCTGCTGCTGACGCCCTTCGGCCGGACCTGCAAAATTTCACCCGACGGCCGCCGCCTGACGTTGGTGACGATCCCCGAGAACCTGCCCGTCCAGCAGACCGCCGGTGCCGGTGCTCTCGACGGCGGCGATGCTCCCGCCGCGGAGGTCGCCCTGGCCGACAAACGGTTTACGCTCACGGTGCAGGAAAAACCGTTTATTCCCCTGATGCGGCAACTGGTCCGGCAAATCGGCCTGGAATTGCAGATGGACGACGAGGCGCTGCGTCGGGCCGGCGTGCCGCCCGACCGGCGGGTCTCGTTCCGCGTCCGGGAGGCGACGATCGACCAACTGCTGCAAGCGGCCCTCGGCAATCTCCCCCTCCGCTACCGCCTCCGAGGGAAGACGGTCGTCATCGAACCTCTGCCGCCGGGAACATCGCAAGATAAATAAGATCCGAAGGAGCACGTCCTCGTGAAATCCAGACGCTGGGTCCGCCTGCTCTTTATTTTCGGCGTGGGGGTGGGATTGATCCTCGGGGCCTGGTGGTACGCACTCCGACTGCTGCCGAAGCCGATGGGCAGCGGACCGGCCGGGCCGACGGTGGAGCGGGAATCCTTTCTGCATCCGTGGACCGGGCGGGAGGTGCTGCTGCTGGGAGTGGGCGACAGCATCACGGCCGGCTTCGGCGTCCCGTCGGAGCGGACGTATTTTCAAATGCTGCTTAAAAATCCGCCCGGCGACGACCCGGCGATGCAAGGGATCAACCTCCCGGCCATGCTGCCGAACCTCAAGGCGGAAAATCTCGCCCGGTCGGGCAGCACCTCGTCGGAGCATCTGACGATTCTGGAAAATCAGTTGGAAGAGCAATCGCCCGACGTCTTTGGCCTGGTGGTGATGACCACCGGCGGCAACGATCTGATCCACAACTACGGCCGGACGCCGCCGCGGGAAGGGGCCATGTACGGCGCCACGCGGAAGCAGGCCCGGCCGTGGATCGCGAATTTCGAAAAACGGCTCGACGCGATGCTCGACCGGATCGAAGCGGCGTTTCCCGGCGGCTGCCTGATCCTGCTGGCCGACGTCTACGACCCGACCGACGGCGTCGGCGACGCCGCCGCGGCCGGACTGCCCGACTGGCCCGACGGCGTGAAGATCCTCCGGGCCTACAACGACGTGCTGCACCGCGCCGCGGAGAAGCGCGAGTCGGTTGTTCTCGTTCCGCTGCACGACGCCTTCCTGGGACACGGCTTCCACTGCCGCGAGCGCTTCCAGCCCCACTATCGTCCCGAGGATCCCTACTACTGGTACGCCTGGAACATCGAGGATCCCAACACCCGGGGCTACGACGCGATCCGCCGCCTGTTTCTCCGGGCCGTCGCCGGGCAGCGGGAGAGAATCGCGGAGGAAAAAGAGAATCCTTCGGGGTGATGAAGGATGGGTGTGCTGCTGTGAGTGCGGATAGAGTCGTATCCAGTAGCTGGCGGCTAACAGCCGCCGCGGGCAGAGAGAGGCCTCTCGGCGGCTGTTAGCCGCCGGCTAGGCAGCATGATCTTTTCCAAGATCAAGCGACCTTATCCGCCGCCCTTGACCTTGGCCAATTCCGCCTCGGCGGCGGCGAGTTGTTGCTCCAGGGCCTGCAACTCGGCGGGATCGTCGAGTTGCTTGCGTGCGCCCGATACCTGCCGGCGGAGGTTCTGGATCCGCTGGTTGAGGGCGTCGATCTTCTTTTTTTGCTTTTTATCCATCGATCGACCTTCCAGGGGAACTTTACCTCGTCAGCGCCGTGCGGTTGATCTCCGCCGAAATCGAGCGTTTCGGCACGATGACGGGAATCGGCTGGATGTCGAAGTTGATTCCCGCCAGGGATTGCACCGCCGTTTGCGGTCCCGCTTTGCCGGGAATTTCGACCCCGACCGTCCCGAAGGTCCGCATGATTTTTACGATTGTCGGATGCAGGTCGATCCGGCCGTCGGGCAGGGGCGTGCCCACCGTGTCGAAACTCCCCACCGTCACGATGCTCGCATAGCGGTCGTGGAATTCGTAGGCCTCGTAGCCTTTCATCCGCAGGGCCTCGGTCAACTGGTGGGCCTTCAGGGCGGCCTCGGCCAATCCGCTGTCGAACGACTTCTCGCCCCGCTCGATCTGGGCGATCTTTTTCTGATCGATTAGCACCTGACCCTTGAACGTCGCCACCTGCACCGAGTATTTCCCGGGGCAATCCAGCAGGCTGTGCTTGACGTTTTTATTCATATCCAGCACCAACGGATCCAGGCCCTTGGAGGCGAAGCACTCCTCCGGCAGCAACGGATTGCGGGTGATAAAGGCGTGGCCCATCGGCCCTTTATTTTTCTGGTCGCTGCCGAGGAAGGACTGGGCGTCCTGTTGAATCTTCCGCCAGCCGGCCAGCGTTTGGTTGGTGGGATTGTCGGTCTTGACCTCCAGGCATCGGGGAGTGGTGAATTTCAGTTTTTTCAGGACCTTTTGCCCTTCGGCGTCGTCGATGGAGTGATAATCGCCCACCAGCACGGCGATCTCGTCGATTTCATTCCCGTGGCGGTAGCGCATCTTCGGCGGAGCGCCGTACCGGTTCACGCCGCGCCCCTGCACGTCCTCCAAGTTGAATCGCGCCCGATGGACGTAAGCCGGCAACTTGTATCGCTTGCGGAGCTCGATGACCAGATTCTGGGCCTGCTCCTCCGCCCCCTTGCCCGAGAAACTGCACGCCATGATCAACCAGGGACCATTGCTCTCCGTCAAGGCGTAGGACTTCTGCGGATCGGCCTCCACTTTCTTGAAGATATCCCAATTCGCCCAAGGCGGAGCGGCGTGAAGCGCCGTGGCGCCAAGCATCAGTCCCAGGCCCCCCAGCGTCAGCAGTCGGAAGATCCGTTTTCTGTTCATGGGTAATCCTCAAAAAAGTTCTTCTACGATGAAAAAGTTTAGCCCCGGCACTTGTGCCGGGAGGATTGAGTATCAGATTTTAAAAAATCGCATTCCCTAGCCGGCGGCTAACAGCCGCCGTGGGGTATTGAAGTATCTCTCGGCGGCTGTTAGCCGCCGGCTAGGTAACATTGATAACTTGAGGACAAATATCCTATCCTTCCCCTGAAAAGGCGGCAGAGTGTAGCAAAAGCGGAAGGGGATTGCCAGAGAGATTGAAGTATATCAGCGGCGCTTTGTGCAGTTTTCTCAGGTTTTCCAGATTGACAAAGGAAGGGAGTTTTTTCCTCTTGGAAACCGGCCGGATATGGTTATTGTTAAGCCGCAAGCGGCCTTTCTAATCCCTAATCCCTAATCCCAAATCCCTTGCCAGAAAGCCCCGAAGCCGGTCTCCTTCGATGGTTTCGGTTTTCACGTCCATCAGCCGGCCTTCGAGGAGTTTGGTTCCCGGCAGGGCAACGGTTACGTAGCGTTCGGCGGTTCCCCGGACAAAGCCAGGAGGGTCGCCGTCGGCCGACTCGATCAGGACCTGGAGGGTCTCGCCTTTCAGACTTTTCAAGTAGCGAAGGTGTAAAGCGTTGCTTAGCTGTCCAAGCCGATCGGCCCACTGCCGATGGATGCGTTGGGGGATCGGCCGGGGGAGGTTCGCGGCGGGGGTTCCTGGCCGGGGGCTGAAGCGGAACGCATGGACCCGGGAAAATCCCGCCCCCTCCACTGCCCGGCAGGTGGCGTGGAAATCGGCCTCGGTTTCGCTGGGGAAACCGACCATCACGTCGGTGGTCAGCGCCGGCCGGTCGAGCCGCCGGTGAATTTTTTGGCAGCAATCGAGGAACTGCCGCACCGAGAAGCGCCGCCGCATCGCCTGCCGCACCTCGTCGGAGCCGCTTTGCAGGGGGACGTGCAGGTGCGGGCAGAGCCGATCGGGGCGCTCGGCCATGATGTCCAGCAGCGGATCGGTGATCTCCGGGGCCTCGATGCTGGAAAGCCGCACGCGAAACGCACCTTCCAGGTCGATCATCCGGCGGACCAACGCCGCCAGATCGACCGCCGGCTCGGGCCGCTCCGCGCCGTAAAGACCCAACCGGATTCCGCAGAGCACGATCTCCGGATAGCCGCCGCGGACCAGGCGCCGCACCTCGGCCAGAATTTCTTCGACGGGCCGGCTGCACAGGACCGGCCGGACCCGCGGCACGATGCAGTAACTGCACCCTTGCCGGCAGCCGTCCTGGACCTTGATCCAGGCGCGGTGCCGGCCGTCGAAGGCGGAGATCCCCTCGGGCAATTCGTCCAGACCCCGGCGGGCCAGCAGCGCGGCGACCTGCCCCGGGCCGGCTGCCACCGCGGTCACGCCCGGCAGCCGGGCGACCTCTGCCGGCTTCCGCACGGCGTAGCAGCCGGTCACGAGGATCTCCGCGCGGGGATGCCGTTTGGCCAGCAGGCGGATCCGCTTGCGGCATTTCGCCTCGCTCTCGGCCGTGACCGCGCAGGAGTTGACCACGATCAGGTCCGGCGTTTGGCCGTCCCGGACCTCTTCATAACCGATCCGCTGCAATCCCTCGCGGAGACGCTGCGACTCGTACTGATTGACCTTGCAGCCGAAGGTGACGGTTTTCAGGCGGAGAGGGAAAGTCATGCAACGGGTCAAGAAAATGGACTCATTTTAAATCACGTTCCATTGGATGTGGACGCCGCATCCTGTTCAGTATACCCGATTTCCCTCTCGTCGCTCATTTAATATCCAAGTCGATTATTTGGCGTCCTGGTTTGACCTCTTTGTGGAGGGGGGTTTTCGCCGATGAGGCGTATTTCTCCGGCACTCGAGAATGCCGCACCGGCGGCGGAGGCGCAGCGTCGTCCGCATCCGCGTCAACCGTGCCATGATCCCGGCGGCGAACGCCCGTGGAAACCGAGAGGTCCTGGACGGTCACGCGGTGCCGGCCGACGACGGCTCCTTCCTGGTGGTTGCCGCAACGCAACCGATAAACGCCGCGTTGGTCCGTCAATCCCGTAGCAGGCGGACCCTGGATATCCTGTCCAGCTTCAGGCAGGAAGGTAACCAGGCAGTTGTCCAGCGGGCTGCCGTTCAGCCGCAGGGTTCCTTCGACCATGGCCGACGGCGGATTCTGGCTGCAGCCGGAAAACGCGGCCAGGGCGAACACGATCCAAGCCATTCCCGTTGTCCGACGGAAATGATTGTTACGGCCTTGACCGGCGAGTCGCAACTTTGAGAAGGCATTCACGGTGTGACCTCCGTTTCGCCTCCCGCCCGGGTGCTCAAGGCCAGTAGAACCGTCTGGGAAATGGTTTCCGAGAAAAAGTGGACGGAACCGTCGCACCGCGCGATATTGGCGCCGCCGGGATGACGGCTCCCATAGGCGCAGGTCCGAAGGTCGATGTAATACTTGAAATCCGCGGCGCTATTGGCCGGCGGACTTGCGCCGGCCCGGCCCTCGTACGAGAAGGGAAGACGGTAGTTGATCGGGGAATAACCGCTCAGCGTCACGTGCGAGAGCACCAAGGGACTTGCTCCGCACCAGTTCCCGTAGTTGCGGAACTCCCAATCCCAACCTTGAGCGGCGAAGGTGTCGTAATTGGGATCCCACCGGCTCCGCTCGCCGAAAAAGAGCGTACAACTTGCGCCGTCCTTGACGTGGGCCAAACGCACGGGTAGCTGGCCGGGTTCCGGCTTCGATAAGGGACCCGTCATAAAGAAGATTCCGTCCGCCTTGAGGAATCCCGATTCGGGATGATAGGACCTGGTTCCACCGTTTCCGCAGTAACTCGTCACTTTGATATAGCGTTCGACCGCAAATCCCTGGATGTGCTGGGTGAAGTGCATTGGGTTCTCTCCGTGCGGCTCGGAGGGGCAGAGCAGGTTGGGGCCGTTGGCCGCGTTGGATGCCAAGCCCCCGTTAAACGCGGTGTCCGGGTCGGAGAAATCCCAACGGTTGTAGAGGGCGTTCTGCTCGAGATACGGTAAAAGATGGACAAACAGGCTGATCCCGCGTTTCCGTACGCTCGGGGTCGTGTAAAGCTTTGGGGAAATCGCCGGCGGAAACGACCGCTTTGCGTCGTGGTGATTCAGCGCGGCGACGGTGATTTGCTTAAGCGTGTTGGTGCACTGAGTCCGCCGGGCGGACTCACGGGCCGCTTGCACCGCCGGCAACAAAAGCGCAATCAAGATCCCGATGACCGCAATCACCACCAGGAGTTCGACCAGGGTAAAACCGCGGTCGCTTTGCGCGGAAGAAGCCCCCGAAAAAAACTTGTTTTTCTTATGGAGCCCGGAGACACTCCGGACCGCGGACCAGGTCCGCTTCCCTACGGTAGTCAAAAGATCGTCATAAGCCATGTGTTGCTGCCTTTCACGATTGGTCCTTTCGTACAATAGAGCAAATGCGGCGCTGCTCCCGGAAAAAGCCCGGAGAAGGCTCCACCGAGGATTCGAACCGGCCTGCCGCCTCACAGAGCCCTTGTTTCCGTCATGAGCGGCCGACTACAATGTAATCAGTCACCTCTGCGTTTACAAGAAGTTGTGAGAATACCATGATGAGGTTCCACGGGTTCTCGCCGAAATGTCGAAATTCTCTTGGCATCCTCGCCGCCGTGGGATTGGTTTCCGTTTTTATTGGTCCCCAGAGCAGGGGGGCGGAAGCGCCGGCGACGCGGAAAACTTGGGCGAAAGCGCTGCAACGGCCCGGGTTACCAAATCTCCACAAGGTCAACGACCGCCTCTATCGCGGCGCCCAGCCGGAGAAGGAAGGCTACGCGGAGTTGGCCAAGATGGGCGTGAAGACGATAATCTGTCTGCGGTCCGACGATGAGGACAGCAAGCATCTCAAGGATCTGCCGATCAAGTGCGTGCATATCCCCTTCAACGCGTTAAAACCGAAAAAGAGCCAGGCCGTCGAGTTTTTGAAGGTAGTGACTGACAAGAAGCGCCAACCCGTGTTCGTCCACTGCCAGCACGGTTCCGACCGGACCGGCATGATGTGCGCCCTGTACCGCGTTGCCGTGGACGGCTGGAGCAAGCAGGCGGCCGTTCAGGAAATGACGAAGGGCGGTTTCGGATTTCACTGGTGGTGCAAAAACCTCACCAAGTTCGCGGAAAAAACCGACGTTGATTCTCTGAAGAAGAAAGCGGGATTGAAGGAGAAAGCGGAATCGAAAGAAAAAGGGAGCGGGACGATCGAGAAAAAACCATAATTGCGCGTTTTTGTAGGAGGCGGCTCCCGCCGCCGATGG
>JAFGPV010000142.1 GCA_016936015.1 Pirellulales bacterium | reverse complement strand
TTCTATCCGGGAATTTCCGCGCTAGCTGATAAAACTGATGCACCTGCCGGACAAGCCGGCAGGGGTGATGACCCAATGATGATGCTATTGAGGATCAGGTTAAAAATGTCGTACGTGCAGGTCAGAGCCGGGGCATGTCGTCCCGGGCATTTCCGGGCCGACACGGCCCGGCTCTGATTCACAACGACGACTGGGGGCGCTAATCGCGATTACTTTTTCACGGCGGAGACGAAGGCCAGCCGGAGTTGGTGCAGAGCGCTATCCAATTCTTCGCTTTCTTCGGGAGTACGATTCCCCTCGGTCTTTTCGTTGAGCATGGTGAGCAGATCGATCGCGTGCCGGGCCTGATCGGGCTGGACCTCGGACTTCTCGGTCATCGGATTGGGAAGCAGTCCCAAGGCCACGGCGCCCTGCAGATAGAGCGTGCCCACGAGGAACGTCAAGTTCGCCGGAGGCAGGGGCGGCGGCGGGGCGGCCGGCTTCTCGGGCGTCTCCATCTCCCGCGCGGCCTCCCGCTCCGCCTCGACCTGGCTCTTCCAATCCTCATCCACGATGATTTTCTTTTCCCGATCGCCGTTGCCGGTGGACATAACTGTACCCGTGAAATTGATTGGTTATCTCTCTCAAATGCCGCGGAGGCGAGTGGTTTCAAATAAGAACACCCCCGATCCTCTCAGGGCGATGGAATCATCCCTTCAAGGCATCCATGCACCCTAAAGGAGCTTGCCCCGTTTGTCAAGATCGGCGACGCTCCTTGCCGATTTCCACGCTCTTGAATCAACCCCCTCCGGTTGGTATAGTTTAAATGAGGCTGTCATTTACGGCTCATTGGCGGGAGAGAATTGGAGTTGAACCATGGAAACCTCGTCGCGGAGATCTTTTTTGAAAAAGGCAGGGATGGGCGCCGCCGCTGGGTTGAGCCTGGGCGCCCTTTGCCGGGCGGAAAAAATCGGAGAAAAAGAAGAACCATTTCTTTCCGCCAGGCCGATCACCGGCAAAGTCATCGACGCCCATTGCCACATCGATCCGGAATCGATCAAGCGGTGCATCGAGACGATGGACAACAACTTGATTCACTACGGGATCAATATCGGCATGACGGGCGACGAGAGTTTTTACCCGTTCATGACCGCGGCCAAGCCTTATCAAAACCGGATCGGGACGATGTACGCCTTCGACTGGTCGCTGATGAAAAACGATCCCGATTTTTTCAGCAAAGCGCCGGACATGCTTACCCGCGCCGTCGAGGCCGGGGCGATCGGACTGAAGAGTTTCAAGGACTTGGGCCTGATGGCCCGGGACCGAGACGACGCCCTGGTCCACATCGACGATCCCCGCCTGTTTCCCATCTGGGAAAGGGCCGGCGCACTCAATATTATTGTCGCTTTTCACACGACGGACCCCAAGGCGTTTTTCGAGCCTTGGAACCCGCAGAACGAACGCTGGAAGGAATTGGAACTGCACCCGGGCTGGTCTTTCGCCGACCGGAGCAAATACCCGCCGCGGGACGCGGTATTGCAGCAGCGGAACAACGTCATCCGCCGGTTCCCCCGGATCAAATTCCATTGCTGCCACGTTGCCAACAATCCGGAAGACATTAAAACCGTCTCGAAATGGATGGACGAGCTGCCGAATCTCTACGCGGACATCGCGGCCCGGCTGGGCGAGTTGGGCCGGCACTCCGCGAAAGACGGTCAAGCGTTTTTCACCCGCCATCAGGACCGCATCCTGTTCGGCACCGATCGGATGTTTTTTACCGGCGGCGACATCCAGGGCGCCGGCCCCCTGAAACGCTTCACCAAAGAAGAAGACCATTGGTTCTATCAAGTCCACTGGCGTTATCTGCAGAGCCACGACAAGCAGTTCGAGCATCCCGTCCCCATCCAGGGCGACTGGAAAATCGACGCGATCGGACTGGATAAGAAAATCCTGGAAAAGATCTACTGGAAAAACGCCTACCAACTGTTCCGCCTGGACCGTTTTGGCGTCGCCTGAGACCAAAGTAAACGGCGACGGCCCGTTCCTTGGGTCGGAAAGAGCGTCCCCTTTTCACTGGAACTGCGGGATTTTCAGGAGTTCGCCCCCTTTCAGGGCCGACTGGTGGGCAATGACGCCGGGCACGGTCAAGTTCAGCGCCGTGAGGACGTCCATCAGCGGTTTTCGGTCTTCGAGGATGGCCGTGACAAACTCGTTGGTTAAATGTCCGTGCGAGCCGCCGTGTCCGCCGGGCGCCATGGTCGGCGGCAGGGGGGGCCGTTCCAGGCCGGGCAGGTCTTTCTTCAGTCCGCTGTAATGCACGCCTTCCATCACGCCCGAGCGGCCGCGGATCCTGCCGCTTTCGACCTCCGGGCCGCGGGTATCGAAACTGACGGCCATCCGGGACATCCCGCCCTCACCGGTGCGGAAGAGCGCGATTTCTGTGCCGAAAGGATTTTTATAACGATTGTTCTCCGGCTGGAACTGCTTGATGATGGCGGGCATCCCCAGGCATTCCACTTCGGTGAAACTGCCGCCGGTGACGCAGACGTAATAGGCATTGGAGTGCGTCGGATACCATTGCGGCGGAAGGCCGATGCGCCACTGGCGATAGGATTTGATGGGCCGGGGCATGTAGTGATAATACTCGCCTTCGCTATAAACGAGCTTGCCAAAGCCGCCGGCGCGGTAGATCCGGCTCATGGCGTAGCAGTCGTCGCGAAAAGCCGACGTCTCGAACATCATGTACTTCCGCCCGCTTTGTTTGACCGCCTCCAAGAGTTTTTCGGCGTCCTCCAGCGATCCGAAAACGGCCGGCACCGCCACGGCCACGTGTTTGCCGTGCCGGAGCACCTCGATGCAGTGTCGGGCGTGGCTCGGGGCGTCGGTCGCCACGAAAACCGCCTCCAAGGCGTCGTCTTTCACCATTGCTTCGAGCGACGGATACGTTTTTTCACAACGGCAAACCTTCGCCATTTCGCGGCAACGGTCGTGGAATAGATCGCTGACGGCAGAGACGGTCACGTTGGGATGATCTTGAAAACCGAACGCAGGCCCAAACTGGCAGGCCCCGTTGCCCACGATGCCCACCCTAATTTTTCGATCGGAAACGGGCTGCCAAACTCCCTGGGGACGTTCGGACGTTTTCGCGCCGCTGTTGCCCAGAATGTCCGGATCGGCGGCTTGGACTTGGGTTAAAAAGTTCAGCGATCCTCCAACTGCAGCCGCGGCCAGCGATGTGCGGCCGACATCCCGGAAAAACGTGCGTCGCGAAGTAGGCGCACTCATGTCGGATTCCTCGAAACTGGGAAAGCGGTTGGAAATAACTTCTCTGGCGGCATTACTTTTATACTATCAATGACGCCCTCGTTTTACTATCTTGTTTTTACCATTCTCCCCAATATCAGTACCCGTCCCCTTTTGGTTTCTTATTCTTATATGAGGGGATTTTCTTCCAGACTGCGTTCCGACCGGGCGAGACGGCGGGCCAGCGCGGCGCCGACGAAGCCGGCAAAGAGTGGATGCGGACGGGTGGGCTGGGATTTGAATTCAGGGTGGTACTGCACGCCGACGAACCACGGATGCTCGGGCAGTTCGACGATCTCCACCAGGCCGCCGTCGGGACTGGTGCCGGCGGGGATCATGCCGTTGGCGGCGAACTGCTGCCGGTATTGATTGTTGAACTCGTACCGGTGCCGGTGCCGCTCGGAAATATCGAGGTTTCCATAGGCCTCGGCGGCACGGCTCTCGGGCGTCACCACGGTGGGCTGCGCCCCCAAGCGCATCGTTCCGCCTTTATCGGTGATCGTTTTTTGTTCGTTCAACAGGCAGATGACCGGGTGAGGGGTGTTTTTCTCGAATTCGGTGGAATGGGCGCCTTGCAGCCCGACGACGTTGCGGGCGAATTCGACCACGGCGCACTGCAATCCCAGGCAAATGCCGAAGAAGGGAATGTTGCGCTCGCGGGCGAAGCGGATGGCCTCGACTTTTCCCTCGATGCCCCGTTCGCCGAAGCCGCCGGGGACCAGGATCCCGTCCACGCCGGAAAGCATCCGCTCCACACCCTCCTGCTCTACGGCCTCGCTGTGGATGCGCTGGATGCGGATCTGGGCATGGTGGTGCATGGCGGCGTGGTCCAGGGCCTCGTAGATCGACTTGTAGGCGTCGCGGTGCTCGGCGTACTTGCCCACTACGGCGATGCTCAGTTCGTACTGCGGATTGCGGAGCCGGCGGACCAGTTCCCGCCAGTGATCCAGCTCCAGCGGGCCGGCCCGGTCGAGGTTCAGTTTGCGGACGATCAGTTCGTCCAGCCCGTGGTCCACGAGGCTCAAGGGGACTTCGTAGACGGAAAAATCCTTGTCCTTCTCTTCGATCACCGCTTCGACGGGCACGTTGCAGAACAGGGCGATTTTCGTCCGATCGTCGCGGCTTAAGGAGCGCTCGGTGCGGCAGATGAGGATGTCGGGCTGGATGCCGATCTGACGGAGCTGGCCCACCGAGTGCTGGGTGGGCTTGGTCTTCAGCTCGGCGGCCGCCTTGAGGAACGGCACGAGCGTCAGGTGAATGTAAAGCACGTTTTCCTTCCCCTTGTCGAGGGCCATCTGGCGGATGGCCTCCAGGAAGGGCTGGCTTTCGATGTCGCCTACGGTGCCGCCGATCTCGGTAATGACCACGTCCACGCCCTCGCCGGCACATTTCTCGACCGCCTCCTTGATCTCGTTGGTGATGTGCGGAATGACCTGCACCGTCTGGCCCAGGTACTCGCCGTGCCGCTCCTTCTCGATCACCGATTGATAGATTTTTCCGGTGGTGTAGTTCGAGTGCTTGTTCAGCGGGCTGTTGGTGAACCGCTCGTAATGGCCCAGGTCGAGGTCGGTTTCACTGCCGTCGTCCAACACGTACACTTCGCCGTGCTGGTAAGGGCTCATGGTGCCCGGATCGACGTTGATGTACGGATCCAACTTCTGCAAGCGGACCGACAGCCCCCGCTGCTCCAGCAGCATCCCGATCGAAGCGCTGGTCAGCCCCTTGCCAAGAGAACTAACTACTCCGCCGGTGACGAAAATGTGTTTGCTCATCGCATCACCCTCCTTGTGGAGAATCCTTCCTGGAAAAAACCCATTTTAGAACGGAAGCGGCGAAGACGGAAGTGGCGGCGAAAATCCCGACCGACAGGGGGAGAGGCCACTCTGAATTATTGTGGTCGATCGGATGGCATCTTATTACATTTTCGGGCCGCCGTACCGGCGGCCGCTAAACGGGACGAGAACGCCATTTTTCCACAAAGAGGCGGTAGTCCTCGGGCGTGTCGATGCCGAAGGTCGGTTCGTCGACGACGCCGACCAGGATGGAGTGACCGGCCTCGAGGACGCGGAGCTGCTCGAGCTTTTCGATATTTTCCAAGGGGGACGGCGGCATTTCAGCAAGTTGCAGCAGGAAATCGCGGCGGTAGGCGTAGAGGCCGACGTGCTGGTAAAAGGAGGGTGGTGAGGCGTCAAGCAGGGCGTCGTCCCACTGGCGAGGGTGGGGAATGACGCTGCGGCTGAAATACAGCGCCCGGCCGCGGGCGTCAATAACTACTTTCACGCAGGCGGGATCTTCCAGTTGGCGGCGGGTGCGGATCGGCGTGGCCAGCGTGGACATGACCGCCTGGGGATGGTCTTCGAGCAGTTCGATCGCCCGGTCGATGGACGATCCGGCGATTTCCGGCTCGTCGCCCTGGACGTTGACGAAGATCTCGACCTCCGGCATTACGCGGGCGACCTCCGCCACGCGGTCGGTGCCGCTGGCGCAGTCGGGGCTGGTCATCACGGCCCGGCCGCCGAAGTCGGTCACGGCACGGAAGATCTCCTCGTGGTCGGTGGCCACGCAGATTCCCGAGGGCCGCCGAGCCGTCCGGGCCGCTTCGTAGGTGTGCCGGATCAGCGGTTGGCCCGTCTCGCGCAACAACAATTTTCGGGGCAGGCGCGTCGAGGCCCAGCGGGCGGGGATCACAAGATAACTGCGGCTGTTTTTCCGCTCCTGTTCCATGGCGTTCCTCCCGGAAGTTGTCTGATTGTCGCCGATTTCCGGAGGGACGAAAAGCCCGGAGCGGCAGTTTTGGCTAATAAAAAACCTCCGCGACGGAATGCCGCGGAGGCAATGATGCTTTTTCGGGAAATGATTCTTGTCAGAACATCAGCAGCGCCGCGAGTTACTTTTTCCGACGGAAAAAGAGTATGCCCGCCAGGGCCGCAAACGTCAATAAAATCCAGGTACCCGGCTCGGGCACGAGTTCGACGTGGGTATTGCCCCACCACAAGCTGTTCTCGAAGTAGGTGTCCCAGGGAACGGCGACGATGGGGCCAGTGGTTCCCCAGCCGTCGTGGGCGAGCATCCAGTTTCCACTGGGCAATGGCCCACCATCGTCAGGATCATAATCCGTTGCATAACCGATGCCCGTTACGGTGTGCCCTCCGCCCTCGTTGGAGGACCAATCGTACCATTCAATGTTGTTCTCATCGACATACTTGTTGGGATTGTAAATATCCACCCAGGTATCGAGGGTTACAAGGACCGGTTCGTCAAGCATTACACCGTTCTGGGGAACAGTCGCCAGCACAGGAAGCGTGGGGGCAAGGCCGCCGGTGAGATAGTCGCTCCAACTCAAACCTGCGTTGCCGCCGTTGAATATATCGTAGTTCCACACCGTCCATTGATTGGGATTGGCGGCGTAAGTGTTCAAATAGCTGCTAATTCCGTTGGGGCAATCGGCGACTCCGGCGCCGAAGGAGGTGCCGAAATGGGCGACGTTGCTGAGCCACCCTTGGGTGTCCATGAAATAGCCCATCTCGATCATTCCGTCACGCCATTGGTTTTGCTGATAGTCAGGCAGAAGATCCGAAGAACCGGCGTCGGTGTCGTTGTTCGGATAGGCCGCGGCGTTGGGTGCGACGAGGCCGTCGCCCACGCCAACCTGTCCCATCACGTCTTCATAATAACCCATGACGTTCGCTCCGGCGGTCGGCGTGCACCAATTGGCCACGCCGCCGGCTTGCGGCGGCGGGTCGAGCGGTTGCACGAAATCGCCATAGGTTGAAGGCTGATTCCAATCCGGCACGCCGTTGATCCACGTCGGGCCGACGGCAAACGCCGGCGCAGCAAGGGAAACGATACATCCAATCCCGAGAAGTAGTGAAAAACGAATCATAAGCGAACTCCTCTGAAATGTCCGAACAAAAAAACTGAAACTCTCCGATATATTCTCTAGGCCACGTGAAAAAAACTCCCGCACGAAAGGTGGCCAAAAATTCTCCCGCGGGGTTTTTCAAAGGCGATGTCTTCCCTTACACTCACCGGTAACCCGGGCAGTACTTCAGTGCACTAAATCCACCTATCCGTTGCCTGGATTACCGCCTAAAAACAGGGACAGAAAACTTGCGTTCGCAAGAGAATGATTTGCCGACGCCCCATCTTGCGGCAAGTCACTCGGTCACAAGCAACCCTGCGCTACGCTGCCTCATGCGGAAAGAGAGAAAAGACGATTCGTTATTAAAAACGATGGAAAAAACGCAACGATTATTATTTCATAATTCTTCAAAATACATCAAAATCTTTCTATTACAATAGCAGAAATATTATTTTATTCAAGCACCCCCCCCTAAAAATCTTGGATAGACATATTTCAAGAAAGATATCCTGAAACGGGAAACTGGATATCTCAAATTAGACACAAATAATTACTACAATTGAATTCCTACTTTATTGTTTGGTGGCAACTACAATCAAATCCCTACTAAGTTGTCGATCATAGGTTTGGTTCTGATATCCCCCAAACCATTGAATCTCCGCAGCCCCTGCATCTTGGGCACAGTCGGCCAGCGTTTTCGCTTCGAGGCCGAGAAAGTGGATCGATTCTTCGTGCAGGCGGATTCCCTTGCGTGGATCGAGCACCACGAGATCCACGAAACCGCGGTCGCCGCAGCGATGGACGCCCTTTACGAGCAACACTTCGCCGACAGAAAGCGCAACCGGTTTGGATTTTTGCCAGACGCAGGGACCGTTGGGAAGCCGCCAGAGGTTCAGGACGTGGACGATGACCAAACCGCCGGGGCGGACGGCGGAGAACATCTGCCGAAGTGCCGTCTGGACTGCCGTATGGTCCGGGGCCAGTGCCAGGGAGTTGCCCGTGCAGAGGGCCGCGTCGAATGGCCGCCGGCAAGGAATCGGCTCCTCGAATCCCCGAACCGTCCACTGCAGGCCCTCCAGTTGGCCGAAATTCCGCCGGGCGCCGTCGATCATCGCAGGGCTGATGTCCGCTCCTTCCACCCGCAGGCCCCAGGAGTGGAACAGCGCGGCATGGCGTCCAATGCCACAGGCCACGTCGACGACGCTTCGGACGCCGGCCTCCCGAAACCAATGCCGAAAAAACGGCTCCTCCCGCTCCAGCCGTTTCGGCCAATCGACCAACGCCTCATAAACCTCCGTCCGATCTTGGAATAAACCGGGAGACATAGCTATATTAAAATGGATGAGACGAGAATTGACTACAAGGGATTTTCACAGTCAATCCGAAATAGGAACAATCCGGCAGGAAACAGAAGGGCCTGTAGCTCAGTGGTTAGAGCAGGGGACTCATAATCCAAAAGAAAAGCATGTTGTTCAGTCGTCGCAACTTCTTTCTATGTAATTGAGGGTGTCCTGAAATTCACAGGCAATCCACAATCCATTTTACTTGCCCGTTCTTATTGCCACGGCGGTGGTTATAACGAA
>JAFGPV010000019.1 GCA_016936015.1 Pirellulales bacterium | reverse complement strand
CGGCGGATGGCGTCATCGGGGAGGATGCCGAAGCAGTCGATCACCGCCAGGGGACGGCCCGCCCAGCGGACGACCTGCTCGGGATCGAGTTTCAAGTACGGTTCGTGCGGAACGGCCAGGATCACGGCTTCGATGTTTTGGAGCGCGGCCGGCAGATCCTTCTGCACGCGGAGCGCCGTTAGTCCGTCCTGGTTGCGGAAGAACCGCGACCAGGAATGGCCCGGCGCCGGGTAGACGTCCTGAGACTCCAGTTCGTACCAGTGCTCGACGTAGGGGTCGTGGACCCGCATCTCGGCGCCCATCTCGGTCAGCTTGCGGACGACCAGTTCCGAACCGCTGTAGCGGGTGTCGCCCACGTCCTGGCGGTAGCTGGCGCCGCAGATCAGCACGTCGGCTCCGGCGATGTGCCGGCCCATGTTCCGCAGGGCGTCGCGGGTCAGCTCGGCCACGTGCAGCGCCCGGGTGTCGTTGATGTCGACGGCCGTGGGACTGATTTTGAATACCTCGTCGCCGTCCTCAAAGCCGAGGATGTGCTTGTAGGCCCAGTAGCCCAACCCGGCGTCCTTGGGCAGGCAGTAGCCGCCGATACCCGGTCCGGGGAAGATGATGTTGCTGTGGGTCGGCCGCGTTTTGACGGCCTGAACCACCTTGATCAGATCGACACCGTTCCGCTCGGCAAACAGGCTCCATTCGTTGAGGAAAGCGAGGATCGTGGCCCGGTAGGAGTTCTCCACGATTTTGGTCGTTTCCGACTCGATCGGCCGGTCCATGACGGTCAGCGGGAATTGTTCGGTGTTGAGCACCTCGCCAAGGAATTTTTCCACGCGCCGTCGGGCCTCGGCGTTGCAGCCGGCGCAGACCCGCCAGAAATCGCGGATCGAGGCGACGTACTCCCGGCCGGGCATCACGCGTTCGAAGCTATGTGCCAAGAGCGGCTCGTTTGAAAAACCCCGGGCGGCGAAGGCCCTCTTCAGGATCGGCCAGGCGACGAACTCGGTGGTGCCAGGGGCCACGGTGGTCTCGATCAGCACCAGGCACTGCGGCGGAATCTTCTCGCCGAGGGTCCGTACGGTCGCCTCCAGGGCGTTCATCTCCGTCTCCCCCGTCCGCATGTTGCCCAGGTCGTGCTTGGTGTAGTCGCATTGCACGTCGACCACCACGCAGTCGGCCAGCGCCAGGCAGTCGCTGTTGAAGGTGGCGGTCAGCGTTTTCTTTTCGCGGACGCAACGGGCGATCATCGGATCGACCTCGGGATCCTCGGCCTTGACCGGCGATTGGCCCCGATTCAACAGCGGGATCTTCCAGAAGCTCCGGGTGCTAGGCCGCTGGCAGCCGATGACGAACTTGCCCGGCTTGCCAGTCTTCTTATCAACGCTGTCGGCGATGATCGCGGCCATCACCGCGCCGACGAATCCCACGCCCATCACCACTACCACCTCTTTTCCCTCCTGTCGGGCCTTTGCAGCGAGGGCTTCCAAACGCTTCATTTCCTGGGCGTATTCGGCCTCGGCGGGCAACGGAAACTTTTCGCCGGCAGGGCAGACGGAAAACGCGGCCATAAGAAATCTCCTGATTTGCAACGGTGAAGTTGAAGCTCACTTACCCCAACCATCCACCCGGCTCAAACCCTCTGACGTTTCTGGTTTTTCTTTCTTAAGCCCCCTTTGGCCAGCGCAGAGGGGTGGTCTGCCACGGTGGGGATAATCCATAGTCTAGTAACTGCCGCAGAGAACGTGGAGGGCCCGAATTGAGGTTATTTAAAGGGATCGCTACGAAAACCACTCCAAAAAGGGGGGCAGGAAAATTGTTGTTTTATTTTACGGTAGTTATTAGACTAAATGGAATATCCCCTATTTTCGCTAAAATTACTCCCTTCGATTCACGAAAGGACCCATTCCGTGAAACTGCAGTTTTTCAGCGAGGGCGTTGCATTGAAGCAGAAGCGAATGGCCGTAGGCAGTCTCCTCGGAATTCTTGTTGTCTGTTTGGCGACGATCCGTCCTGTGGGAGCGGATACTTTAACTTGGTTTCGCCCCCCTCCACTGTCACCCGACGGTAGATTTAGCGAGGCCTCGAATTGGACTCCCTTAGGACCACCCGAACACGACCACATTGTTTTTAACTTGTACGATACCTACACGGTAACGTTCACCGGCGATGAAGACACGTTGGGCTTGACACTTTCCAACGGCAACGTGACATTTGTCGGCATGGAAAGCGGGAGCGATCCCCAGCCCAAAGCTCGGACCTGGACCTTGGGATCCGACAGCGTTATCGAGGATAACGGACTGCTCCATCTGGGTCAGTACGGCGGACCGGTCCATCTGAAAATGCTCTATACCGAGCTTGCCGTGAAGAACGGCGGTTACCTGAACGCGGACTACGGTTCGAAAGTTACGGTGGACTATCTCACCGTGGGCGCCGCGGGCGGCGTCGACGAGTATTCCTCGATGGTCTCGGTCCAGAACGAGGCGACGCTGACCGCCGACGGCGTGACGCTCAATCCCCTGGGTTCGCTCTACATCACGGCGGGGTACGCCTATCTCGGCGAGCTGACCGTCAACGGCGGGGTGATCTATTTCAATTCCGGATTGCTCGACATCGACAACGATTTGACCGTCGGCACTGACGGTCCCCTGGAAGGCCTTTCCCTGACCGCCGCGCACATGCTAATCGTCGGCGGCACGACGAAGATTGACCCCTTCCGCACGCTGTCGCTCAACGGCGGAACGCTCACCACCAGCGCTCTCGTTACGGGACCTTACAACGACAACGGCGTCGTCGAGAACGGTATTTTTGAATTCAACCGGGGGACGTTGAACATCACCGGCGAGCAGGGCTTGAAGATCGGCGTCCCCTCCGAAGACCCCGGACACGCCGACTACCTCATGAAACCCCTGGGGAATATCGTCTCCCTCGGCCCCGGGCAGGCGCTCAACGTAACCCACACCGCCGCCGTGGAACCCGGCGCGCTGATCCTGCTGGAAAACGGCGGCGTCTTCAACGCTGGCACGACCGACAACGCCGGCGAGATCCTGCTTGACGGCGTGACCGCCGCGATGGGCGGAACCACGCTGAACAACCTCCCTGGAGGCCTGATCCACGGCCAAGGTCGGATCACCTCCCGACTGAATAACGCCGCCGGCGCCGAGGTCCGCGCCGAGGCCGGCAAACGCCTCGTTCTCTTCGGCGAAAACAACATGAACCTGGGCAAACTGAACCTCCTGGGCGGCACGCTGGAATTCACCCAGGGACTGACCAACGGCCCCGGCGGCGAAATCCTCGGCCGCGGCCTCCTCGTTGCCGACGGAACCGGTCTGGCGAATCAGGGGAAAGTGGTGTTTTCGGGCGGATCGGTCGACGTCCTCGGCCCCATCTTGAATGAATACAGCGCCTCCCCCTATGTCAAAGGCAGCATCAGCGTCTCCGGCGGCGCCGACGTGATCTTCTGGGACGACGTGACGCAAACGCCCGGATCGTCGTTCGGCGTCTCGGCCGGCTCCTCGGCCACGTTCTACAGCGCTTATAGCGGCATGGGAATCACCGGCGCGGGTGATAAATACTTCGAGGCCGACGTCCTCCCCGGCGCCAGTCCGGCTGACGCCTCCTTCGGCGGCAACGTCTTTTTCGGCTCCAACGCCCGGCTGGAGATCGAGGTCGGCGGCCTGACGCCCGGCTCCGGACACGATCGGATCAACGTCGCGCAAAACGCCGCTCTCGACGGCACGCTCGAACTACTCTTGATCAACGGCTTTTTGCCCGCGGACGGCGACCAGGTCACCGTGATGACCTTTGGTTCGCGCTCGGGCATGTTTTCGCAGGTCAACTGTCCCGGTCTCCCCGAGCCCTTTCAGGCCACGCCCTTGTACTCGGCCGTTGACTTGATCATCGACTTCAGCCTGGATCCCACGCCCGAGATCATCTGGTGGGTGGACGGCAACGGCAATTCCAGCGAGGGCACCAACTGGCTCGGCGGCGTCGCGCCCGGCGCCACGGACGACGCGGTCGGTTTCTTGAACAAGATCACCACCGATCGCACGGTCACGGCCGATGCCGCCTTCACGGCCGGCACGTTGCGGTTCGACGACGACAATAACTATCTCGTTGAAGGCCCGGGGACGATTACCCTCAATGTTTCCTCCGGCAGCGCCGCCGTCAATGTGTTCAACACGCACGGCGACGGCGCCCATGCCATTACCGCCCCCTTGAGCCTCCAGGACGACCTCGTAATCACCCAAAACTCCGCGGGAACGTTTACCCTCTCGGAGTTGGACAACACGTCGGGCAAGACCATCACCAAGACCGGCCCCGGCACGGTCGTCGTCGAAGGCTCCCAGACGTGGGGCGCCGGCGCCGCTTTAACGGTCTCCGAAGGCGCGCTGCGGTTCAATCTGGACGGCGCCGACACGGTCGATCTCGCTCCGGGCGCCAGCGTTACGGTGGAATCCTCGGCGTCGTTGGAACTGGCCGGAAGTTTGGCGGCGCTCAGCGACGGCGCCGATCTGGCCGACGTGCTCAACGACGGCGGGTTGCTGATCTCCGGCACCAACCAGGCGGTCGGCGCCATTACCGGCACGGGCGACACGACGGTTCTAGACGGCGCGGATTTGACCGCCGTGAGCATCACGCAGGGGACGTTGACCATCGGAGGGACGGTTGCGCCGCCGGCGGAGCACGTCGCCCCCGTACCCGAACCGGCCACCGGCGTCCTGCTTGCCGCGGCGGCCGTTCTGTTGCTGCTCCGCCGCCGCGGCCGCTGATACGTGCAACTCTTGAGGCACCGGTTGATGTTGCATTAACGCCCCGGGACGGCGGTCCCGGTGGTGTTCGTCGCTCCGCCTTTCACCCCCGCGGTTGCCATCGCGGGACGTTGGATTGCAACATCGGCACTCTGATTCTCAATCATTCCTGTGAATCATCCTGACTCATAGGATTCTCCGGAGGATCCTCAGGGGGTTCTTTCGGCGCGGACCATCGATCGATGAGGAGAACGATGCCGGCGGTCAGGCCCCCGGAAAGGTAGCCGAAAAACCCGCCCAAGGGAATGCCACCGATCAGCCAGCAAATCGATCCGCCGATCCGCTGTTCGGTCGGCAAGTCGGCGGCGAAGAGAAAGGCCACCGCCGATTCCAGCGGGAGGAGGACGCCTCCGGCCCAGACCGAAGCGGCCCGGGGATGCTTGCCCTCGAAAAGGAACATCTGTCCCAGCGCCACCCCCAGCACAAAAACCGCGGTGACCAGATAGTACGCCAGCGGTGTTTCGGAATCGATCACCCGAATCATCGAAAAGATCACGGCAAACAGCGTCACGTGGAGCATCAGGACCGCCATCCCGAACCGCCGTGGCAGACCGACGGCGGGCTGGCGGTCCCAACGCGCCCCCCACGGGATCTCCTCCTCCGCGACCGACACGGCCGCCACCACGTCGGCCGCGGGAACCGCCACGACGGGCCGGGCGATGGCTTCGAGGATCGCATTTTTCACCGTTTTATAGTTCAGGCCGCCGGCGGCGAAGATGCCCCGCAACGGTTCCCCATCCTCGGCCAGCAGCGCTAAAAAAAGGTGCTCGGTCCCTAAGAAATTGTGCCCCAGCGATCGGGCCAGCTTCTGGGCGCGATCCAGCCAGCGCCGCGCGTACTCGCACAACTCCCGGTAGCCTGAGGCTTTTTGCGACGGGTCGGCGGGCAGCCCTTGGATCTGGCACAGGCCGTCGTCCACGGCGCAAGTGAGCGACCACAGATCGACGCCGAGCCGTTCCAGGCAGCGAATCAAAAAGGCCCGCTCCCAACGCAGGAGGGTCCACAACAAGAGGAGTCCCGCGCCGTTCTCGTCCAAGACTGGCGCCCCCCGGGCCGACCACCGCGTCGGCGCCTGCTCGATCACGTCGATCAGCGTTTGCACGCACCCGCGTCGGTAAAGCTCCTGGCGGTCGAACATGGCGGCTTGGCGGCGTTGGTTATTCCAAAGGATGCTTGACGGGGGCCTGGGGCGTCGACGCCGGCCTCGTCGGGATCAGCGACAACAGCCCGAAGAGGATGCCCAGCCCTTGCAGAAAAGGGCCGACGAGATAAACGCAGGAAATGATCACGTTGAATCTGCCCAGGGAAGAGCGGGATCCCCAGGGCGGAGAGCTGCTGCTTTCGGTCAGGGCAACCAGGACGTTCAGCACGGGAGGGATCATCACGGACAGGGCCAACAGCCAGCAGGCTATCTGGAACAGACCCCACTGGCGCACCCGTTCGGGCCGGAAGATCAGCACGAGAAATAATCCGACCAATAGCATGACGGCCAACCAGACGTCTCCGGTAGTTCCAAGGACTTGGCGGTATAACATCAATTTGTCGGGCGTGGGCATGGACGTTCTCCCCGATAATAGCGTTAGCCCAAGTTACGGAGTTGCGCGATAAAATTCAAGGTTTTGGGCTGCGTCGTTGACGTAAGTCCAATGGCGATGGGCTTTCTTT
>JAFGPV010000141.1 GCA_016936015.1 Pirellulales bacterium | reverse complement strand
TGAAACCCCTCCCCTCCCGCCGCCGGTCCGCCGGCGCTTTTGGGGACTAAACCGCCGCGTGTGGGCCGGGACGGCGCTGATCGTGGTCCTCACGGCGATCGTCTATCTCCCTTCCGTCACCAGCGGATTCATCCTCGACGACGACAAACTGATCACCGATAATGAGACGATCAGGAACGACGACGGCATCCCCCGCATTTGGTTTTCCGCCGAGCCGTTGGACTACTGGCCGGTGACGAACACCATGCTCTGGATCGAGTGGCGGCTGTGGGGAATGCACCCGGCCGGCTATCACGTCGTCAACCTGGTCCTGCACGTGATCGCCACGCTGCTGATCTGGAGGATCCTGAATCAACTTTCCATTCCCGGCGCCTTTCTGGCGGCGGTGCTCTTCGCCGTCCACCCGGTGAACGTCGAGTCGGTGGCCTGGATCGCCCAGCGGAAAGACGCCCTGGCGATCGTCTTTTTTCTGCTCTCGATCCTCTGGTACCTGAAGGCGGAGAAGCCGATCGAAGGTCGAAAGTCGAAAGTCGAAGGTCGAGAACAAAGATCCGACTTTAGACTTTCTACCTTCGACCCTCGACCCTCGACCTTCGACCTTCGCTGGTATTGGCTCAGCCTGGCGGCGTTCCTGCTGGCGATGCTCAGCAAGGGATCGGTGGCACCGTTGCCGGCGATCCTGCTGGGGATCACCTGGTGGCGGCGGAAGCTGACCTGGGGGGATCTCTGGCGGACCCTGCCGTTTTTCGTCATCGCCGCCGTGCTGGCGGCCGTGAACGTCTGGTTCCAGCATTACCACGGCGGCAAGGCGTTTCGCGATGCAGGTCCCGTAGAACGGGTGTTGGATTCGGGCGTGGTCGTCTGGTTTTATCTCTATAAAGCGATTCTCCCCATCCACCTGCGTTTCGTCTATCCGCTGCGCGACATCCCCACCGGCAATCTCCTGTGGTGGCTGCCCCTGGCGGCCGGCCTGGCCGTCACCGCCGTGCTCTGGTGGTACCGCAACGGCTGGGGCCGGCCGTTTCTCTTCGCCTGGGGATTTTTTTGCGTTTCGCTGATCCCGGTCATGGGCCTGACCGACGTCGGCTTCATGGAGCACGCGCTGGTGGCCGACCACTACCAGCACATCGCCATCATCGGGGTGATCGCCCTGGCGGCGGCGGGCTGGGCGACTTTCCTCTTCCGGCGTCAAAAAACAGCGGCCTGCGCCGCGGCGATCCTCGTCGTGGGCGTGCTTTCCCTGCTGAGTTGGCGGCAAAACGAGCGGTATCGGGATCCCATCGCCCTCTATCGGGATACGTTGGAATATACCCCCAATTGCTGGCTGCTCCGCAATAACCTGGGCATTCTCTTGTCCAACGCCGCCGATCGAGAAGCGGATTCCGGAGACAAAGAAGCGGCCGCCAGGCACCGCAAAGAGGCGGCTGAAAATTACCGGAGAACGATCGTACTGAATCCGGAATTCGCCGAGGCCTATAACAATCTCGCCAACATCCTGGGCAAACTCGGCCGGCCGGGAGAGGCGCTTCCCCATTACGAAAAAGCCTTGTATCACTACCTGGGGGGCCTCCATGATAAGCCCGACAGCATCACCCACCGGAAATGCGCAGCGCAGGTGCAGAATAATATCGGCTACACGCTGGTTCAATTAAACCGCCTGCCGGAAGCGATCAAATGTTATGAGGGGGCGATCGCGCTGATGCCGAATTTGGTGTTGATTCACAACAACCTGGCCGATGCACTCGCCCAAGCGGGTCGATGGGAGGAGGCGGTCCGCCGGTATCAAGCGTCTTTAAAGATCATGCCTGCTAATCCCGAGATCCACGCCAAGCTGGCCTTCGCGCTGTTTCAGTCGGGCCGTGCGGAGCAGGCCTGCGCGCAACTGGAAACGAGCCTCCGGCTCTTCCCCAACGAACCGGGATTGCACAATGAACTGGGTTCGATTCTGGGCGCCAGGGGGCAACACCGGCAGGCGGTGGAGCATTTTCAGCAGGCGATCCGGCTGAAAAGGGATTTCCTCCAGGCGTACCTGAATTTGGTCGAGGCCTACAGCGCACTGGGCCGCACTCCCGAGGCCGTCGCTACGGCCCACAAGGCATTGAAAATCGCCCGCGACATCGGTCAAACCGCCGTGGCGGAGAAAATCGAACGTTGGTTGATTCTGCAACAGGCCCCGCCGCCCGAAATCCCCCAGGTCACTCCGGCGGACGAATCGGCTATCCCACGGCCTTATTGAGCCCTGCATTGCCAACGAACCGTTCCCCGGCCAAAAGACCAGCAAACTCGGCTGGAACAGCCGTGTTTGCGGTTGAACAACGATCATCGGCCTGCATCGGCGTCAATAAACTCTGCCTGGGGCGCCACGCGGTCGAGGTTCGGCGTCACGTCGGCCTCGACCCGGCCCAGCGCCCAGGAGATGCCACCCAGCAAGACCTGCTGAAAGATTTTGCCGGTCCAGACGTCCTCGCGGTGTCCCATCGAGGTGTAGAAGACCCGGCCTTTGCCGTGCATCCTGGCCCAAGTGGCCGGGAAGGGAGGACGCTGATACATCTTGCCCTTCATGCCGGCGGTCTCTTGCAGCAGGATCACGTGCAGATCCTTGGCGTACTTGCGGAAGGTGTACCATTCTTCGAGCATTTTAAAGCCTTCGCCCAAGCCCTTCATGCCGGGAAATTTCGGCGAGACGACCTTCATCATGACCTTTTGCTGGGCGCCGTGCACGATAAACTCGCCCCCGATCATCGCGATGTAGGGATCGATGCGGGTCGCGGAGTCCTTGATGCGGAAGGAATCGGTGGCGGCGTGGATGCCCACAAACGGCTTGCCAGCGGCAATCGCGTCGAGGAGTTTCTGCTTCTGCGTCTTGTCGAGCGGATCGCCCGAGGTGTAAAAGGCAAAGAGGTCGTATTTTCCGAGATCGCCGTCGAAGACGGCGGCGTCCTGGCTGCACTCCACCTCGAAGCCGTGCTTGGCGCCCAGTTTCGTGAGGATCCGCTCGGAAAAGGCCAATTTGCCTTTTTTCCGCTTGACGACGGAATGCGGGTAACCGGCGCTTTTCGTGAAATACAGGATTTTCGGTTTCCTCTTTTCCTCAGCGGCGGCCCAGCCCCGGGGAAAAACGGAGGCGCCCAGGATGGTGCCCAGAGAAAGCAGCATTTCGCGGCGTTGCATGGCAGGTTCTCCTTTTTTATTTGTGCTTGAGGTGTTCCAACCGGGCCAATCCGGCGGCGCCGATGAATCCGGCGTCGCTGCCGAGCGCGGCATAGTCGATCACGGTGCGCTCCGCCAACAAGGGAAACGCGCGGCGGCGGACTTCGGCCCGGATCTCCGCCAGGAAGCGTCGCCCCACGGAGGTCTCGTGCCCGCCGAAGGTCATCGCCCCGCCCAGCAGCACGCCGTGCGGATCGATGGTGTGCAGCAAGTTGACCACGCCGACGGCCAGGTAGCGCGCGGTTTCCTCGACGATTTCCAGGCAGAGGGGATCGCCCGCCTCGGCCTCGTGGGCAATGAGCTTGGCGGTGAGGCGACGGTGTTGGGTGAGTTTTTCGCCGAGCGAACTGGCTCGGCCGGCCTCCAGGGCTTCCTGCGTCCGCTGGACGACGGCCGTGGCGCTGGCGTAGGCCTCTAGGTGCCCCCGCTTTCCGCAGCCGCACAGCCGGGCGTTCGGAGAAAAATCGATGATCGTGTGCCCGCATTCCCCGCCGTGGCTGTTTTCGCCGTCGATCGGCAGGTCGTCGATGATGATCCCGCTGCCGATGCCGGTGCCCAGCGTAAAGAGCGCCAGGCTGTGGAGATCGCGTCCCGATCCGACCCAAAACTCCCCGTAAGCCGCGGCGTTGGCGTCGTTCTCGAAGGTGACCGGCAGGCTGCAGTGGTGTTTGACGCGATCGCGCAGCGGAAAGTCGTTCCACCCTTGGAGATTGACCGGTTTTAACAACATGCCTCTAGGGATATCCATCGTCCCCGGCGAACCGAGTCCCACCCGGGCGATGTCGGCCTGCGTGAGTCCCGCGCTCTGCACAACCTGGGCGACCGCTGCCCCCATCCGCGCCGCGGCGTCCTCCGCCCCCTTGGCGACTTCAGTGGGGATGCTTAAATACGACAGCGCCCGGCCGAGGTCGTCCACCACGCCGACCTTGATGTTCGTGCCCCCGAGATCGATCCCCACGTAGAAAGGCCTTTGGGCCTCTCCGACGGGATGGAAACGAGGCGTGTCAGACATGAGAATTTACCAGGCAAACTGGCGGATATGGGGAGACGGGACAGCAAACCTTTAATATAATCGGTTGCCAACATGAAAACAATCGGCGGTGAAATAACCTTCCCCCTTCTCTCTTCCTCCATCGAACGATGTCCCGAAACATTCTGATCCTTTCCGCCTCGGTTGGGGCCGGGCACCTGCGGGCGGCCCAGGCCGTGGAATTGGCCCTCCGGCAGCTTGCCCCCGACGCCGGGGTGGAAAACTACGACGTCCTGGATTTCACCAACGCGGCCTTCCGCCGGTTCTACGGCCGGGCGTATCTCGACCTGGTCAACCGGGCCCCGCACGTGCTGGGCTATTTCTACGACCGGCTCGACCGCCCCCCTTCCCCCCGGCGAAAGAGCGATCGCCTGCGGATGCTCGTCGAAAAGCTCAACCTCGGAAAATTTCTCCGCCGCCTGCGGGAGGGCCGGTGGGACCTCATCGTCAATACACACTTCCTGCCGGCCGAGATGATCGCCCTGCTGCGCCGCCGGGGCGAATTCGCCACACCGCACCTGACCGTGACCACCGATTTCGAGACCCACCGGCTGTGGGTCAACCAGCCGTGCGAGCACTACTTTACGGCCACCGAGGAAGGGGCGCGCAACCTGCATCATTGGGGCGTGCCGGAATCGGACACCACGGTGACCGGCATTCCCGTCGATCCCGCGTTCAGCCAGCCCAAGGACCGGCAAGCGTGCACGACCCGGCTGGGGCTGGCCGGCGACCGGCCGATCGTGTTGCAACTGGCCGGCGGATTCGGCGTCGGGCCGGTGGAACGCATCCTGCAAGGCCTGCTGGCGATCGACCAGCCGCTGGAAATCGTCGTGGTCGCCGGCCGGAACGAAGCGCTGAAGGAGCAATTGCAGCGGATCGAATCTCCCGCTCGGCACCGCCTGCACGTCCTGGGATTCACCACGCAGATGGACGAGCTGCTGGCCGCGGCCGACGTGGTGCTCTCCAAGCCCGGCGGCCTGACGACCTCCGAAACGCTGGCCCGGGGGACCGTGATGGCGATCGTCAATCCGATCCCCGGCCAGGAGAGCCGCAACAGCGATTTCCTGCTGGAAAACGGCGCGGCCGTGAAGATCAACAACCTCTCGACTATGACCTACAAGCTCGGCAAGCTGCTTGCCGATCCCGCCCGCTTGACCACGCTGAAGGAAAACGCCCGTCGGCTGGGCCGCCCCCGCGCCGCCTTCGACGTCGCCCGCGCAGCCCTGGAGTGGCCGTAATCCACCAACATGGATTGTCTTGACATTCTCTACGTTCACAGAGTAATATTGATCGTAGAGAATCAATGATTTCAAGTCAGAGGAGTTCCGTTGGAAATAGAGCTATGGAGAATGACTACGTCGAGAAACGCAACGGTGGATATTGGATCAACGGCACTCGGGTGTCGCTTGATTCCGTCGTTCTTGCGTTTCTCCAAGGGCTGTCGGCGGAGACGATTGCCGCCGAGTGCTTCCCGACGTTGACGCTCGAACAAGTCTATGGGGCCATTGCTTACTATCTCGCTCATCGGCCGGAGATCGACGCCTATCTGAAAGAAGCTGACGCCGAATTTGAGGCATTGCGGCAATCGACCCACGTCACCGCAGCGGAGTTCTCCCAGAAGCTGGCCCAGGCACGACGCCAAATACACAATTCTCATCAATGAAGGATTATAACCTTCATTTCTGGCCGGAAAAGACAGGCAGGAATGCCTGTCCTCCTGCTTTCGATCATGTAAAATATGTCGGATGGTATTTGGTACTGCGTGAAACATGAATCCCTCCCCTCCCCTTTCGCTGGCGATCGTCGGCGGCGGCCTGGCCGGGATGGCCGCGGCGCTGGCGGCGCGGACCGCGGGCTGGGACGTCACGCTGTTCGAGAAAAACCGCTTTCTCGGCGGCCGGGTGTACTCGATCGAAGAGGATTGGAACGGGCAGATCCTCGACGCCGTGCCGCACGTGGCCTTGGGATGTTGCACCCGGTTTCTTGATTTCTGCCGGCGGCTGGACCTCGACGCCGAGCTTTCCCGGCAGCGGACGCTCTATTTTCTCGAATCCTCCGGCCGCGCCCGGCGGCTGTCGGCCGCGCCGCTCCTGCCCGCCCCCTGGCACTTGCTGCCCAGCCTGCTGCGAATGAAATCGCTCTCTTTTTCCGAACTTCGGCGACTGGCCCAGACGTTAAAAAAAATCTCCCCTCTCCCTTTGGGAGAGGGGTCGGGGGTGAGGGCTGAATCGCCCTTAAAAAACCCTCACCCTAACCCTCTCCCAAAGGGAGAGGGGACTATTGATTTTATAAAAGGGGGACAGGCGCGCTTTTCGGAAACGGAGAACGAAAGCCTGGGCGACTGGCTGCGGTGGCAAGGCGCGTCCGACCAAAGTCTTCAGGCGTTCTGGTCCCTGGTCGTGCAAAGCGCCCTGAGCGAAACGGTCGATTTCGTCTCGCTGCCGGCGGCGGGGAAATTGATCCGAGAATGTTTTTTCGCCTCCCGGCGCGGTTACGAAATGATGCTGCCGCGGCGCTGCTGGCGCGAGCTGTTGGATGGGCGGGCGGGCGGGCGGTTGGCAGATCTCGGCGTAACATTGCGGCGCGGCGCCCGGGTGATGTGGATCGAGGCCGATCCGGACGCCGAAGCGCCGCTGAGCGTCGTGCTGGCCGACGGGGCGGCCCGGTCTTTCGACGCGGTCATCCTCGCCGTGCCGTGGCACCAGGTCGCGCCGCTTTTAAGCGGCGATCTCTCCGCGCAGATGCCGCAATTGGACGCCCTGGCCTCGCTGCAGCCGGGATCGATCGCCGCCGTCCACCTCTGGTTCGACCGGCCGATTACGCCCCTGCCTCATGCCCTGCTGCAAAGTCAACTTGCCCCGTGGCTCTTTGCCGCCCCGATGCACTTTCCCGACGGTCCGCCGACTGTAGGAGGCGACTCCCGTCGCCGATCGGAAAAGGAAAAAAACCCAGTCGGCGACAGGAGTCGCCTCCTACAGTCAGAAAATGCTGCCGAGAACGCCGCTGCGGTACATTACTATCAGACGGTCATCAGTGCGGCGCATCGCGTCGCGCCTTCCGAACCGGAAAAACTCCGGGAAGCGGTGCTCGACGAGTTGCGGCAGTTTTGCCCCCCGGCCCGCGGCGCACGGTTGCTGCACGCCCGCGAGGTAGTGCATCCCCGGGCGATCTTTTCGCCGGAGCCGGGCAGCGACCGGTTCCGCCCGCCGCAAAAAACGCCCGTGCCGCGGCTGTTGCTGGCCGGCGACTGGACGGCCACCGGCTGGCCCGCTACCATGGAAAGTGCGGTCCGCAGCGGTTTTCTTGCCGTGGAAGAACTGGTGAAAGAGATTTCATGAAGATCGTCTATCTCCTGGCCGGCGCGGGGGACATGTATTGCGGGAGTTGCCTGCAGGGGAATACGCTGGCGGCGGCGCTGCGTCGGCAAGGCGAGGACGTGCTGCTGACGCCGCTCTATCTGCCGCTGCGGACCGACGAGCCGAACGTCGGCCTGCCGCGGATTTTCTACGGCGGAATCAACGTCTATCTCCAGGAACATGCGGCGCTGTTCCGCCACACGCCGTGGTTTCTCGACCGCCTGCTGGACCGTCCGGCGCTGTTGCGGCGGGTCGCGCGGAGGAGCAATCCCGTCCGGCCGGAGCACCTAGGGCCGATGAGCGTCTCGATGCTCCGCGGCGAGACCGGCCGGCAGCGCAAGGAACTCGCCAAGCTGCTCGATTGGCTCCAGCGTACCGCCCGGCCGGAGGTCGTCCATTTGAACAACGCCCTGCTCTTGGGCACGGCCCCCGAAATTCGGAAAAAACTCGGCGTCCCCGTCGTCTGCTCGCTCGCCGGCGAGGATGCCTTCGTCGAGAAGCTGCCCGAGCCGCATTACTCCGAGGTCCGGCAATTGTTGCGCGGCCGGGCCGCCGAGACCGACGCCCTGGTCGCCATGAACCGATACTACGCCGATTTCATGGCCGACTATTTATCGGTCCCCCGGCAGCGGATCGACGTCGTTCCACCGGGCATCGCTTTAGATGAGAGTAGTCGTCACGAACGGCAGGCATTGAAAAACGGCCAGCCCCCGGAAGGGCCGTTGACGATCGGTTTCCTGGCCCGAATCTGTCCCGAGAAGGGACTGCACGTGCTGGTCGATGCACTGCGCGTGTTGGCCGAGGATCCGGCGCTGCCGGCTGTCCGGGTCCTGGCCGTCGGTTATTTAGATCCCGCCGACCGCTGGTATCTAGACGAAATCGGGCGACAGGTGCAACGGCACGGTCTTGCCGATCGGTTTGAATATCGCGGGGAAGTGACTCTGGCGGAGAAAATCGCCTTTTTCTCGACACTCGACGTTTTCTGCCTTCCGGCGGTCGCTCCGGAGAGCAAGGGCCTGCCCGCCATCGAGGCTTGGGCCGCCGGCGTGCCGGCGGTGCTGCCGGCCGCCGGGGCGCTAACGGAACTGGTCGAGGACACCGGCGGCGGAATTTTATTTGAACCGAAAAATCCGGAATCGTTGGCTACAGCCCTGAAGCGGATGCTCCGCGACCGCGACTTTGCCGCGGCCTGCGGCCGCCGTGCCCAACAAGTGGTCCGGCAGCGCTACTCCGCCGAGACTTTAGCCCGGAAGATGTGTGAAATTTACCATCGGGTAACGCATCCCGCGTAATATCGTATAATGCAAATTAATCACGGAAAAAACGCGATTTCATGTCCACCCTGATCGTCGAAAACCTGGAAAAGGAATATCCCACCCGGGCGGAGCCGCTGCGGGTGCTCTGCGGCGTGTCGCTGGAAGTTCAGCCCGGGCAGAGTCTGGCGGTGCTCGGGCCGAGCGGCTCGGGAAAGAGCACGCTGCTGGGCATCGTCGGCGCGTTGGATCGGCCGACACGCGGCCGAGTTTTGCTCGACGGCGAGGATCCCCACGCGCTGGACGAACGCGGCACGGCGGCCTTCCGCAGCCGGGCGGTCGGCTTCGTCTTCCAAGAGCACTATCTGCTGCCGCAATGCTCGGTCCTGGAAAACGTCCTGATCCCCCTCGTGGCGGCCGGACCGATTGCCTCGGAGGCCGTCGATCGGGCACGGATGCTGCTGGACCGCGTCGGCCTGTCCGACCGCCTGGATTACCGCCCCGCCGAACTGTCCGGCGGTCAGCGCCAACGGACCGCGCTGGCCCGGGCGCTGATCCACCGCCCGAAATTGCTCCTGGCCGACGAGCCGACCGGCGATCTCGACCGGGCCAGCGCCGACCGGGTCGGCGGGCTGCTCCGCGAACTCCAGACCGAAGAGCAAATGCTCCTGCTGGTCGTCACCCACAACGAGCGGCTGGCCGCCCTGCTGGACCGCCGGATGGAATTGGCAGATGGAAAACTCAATCCTTTGTAAGAGGCGGCTCCTGCCGCCGATTTCTGATTGTTTGCATTTCCTCGGCGGCTGAAGCATAACCTACCATGAGAAACCATGTCGTTCTTCCATCTCATCCTCGCCTCGCTGCGCCACCACTGGCGGATGAACCTCGCCGTGTCCTGCGGCACGGCGGTGGGGACCGCCGTGCTGACCGGGGCGCTGTTGGTGGGTGATTCGATGCGAGGGAGCCTCCGGACATTAGTGCTGGACCGCCTGGGCCGGATCGACGACGCCCTGGTCGCCAACCGGTTCTTCCGCGCAGATCTGGCTCCCGGGACGGCGCCGGTGATCCTCCTCCGGGCAAACCTGGAGAATCCGGAGTCCGAACCGCCGTGGCGTGCCAACCGCGTCAATGTGATCGGCAGCGACGACCGGTTTTGGAAACTCGGAGATCTTCGTCCCGCCGTTCTTCCCAGTGCGCGGGAAATCACGCTCAATCAACCGCTGGCGGAGCAGCTCCACGTCCAGCCGGGCGACGCCGTCGTGCTCCGGCTGCCACGGTCGGGGGCCATTCCCGCCGAGAGCGCCCTGGGCCGAAAGCGCGACACCGTCCGCAGCTTCCGGCTGACGGTCAAGGAAATCCTGCCCGCCCGGGGATTGGGAGGCTTCAGTTTGCGGCCGAATCAGCAGGCGCCGCTGAATGCTTACGTGCCGCTGACTTGGCTGGCGGAACGCCTCGGTCAGCCCGGCCGGGCGAATGCCCTGCTGTGGGCCTCGCCCGAGGGCAATCGGGAACCGCCGCCGCTTCGGCCCCAATTGGCCGATTACGGATTGCAATGCGAGAAGTCGCCGCGTGGCTACTTCCAAATCACCTCGTCGCGGATGATCCTTCC
This sequence comes from Pirellulales bacterium, assembly GCA_016936015.1. Lineage (GTDB taxonomy): Bacteria > Planctomycetota > Planctomycetia > Pirellulales > Thermoguttaceae > JAFGPV01. The sequence goes on along the minus strand of JAFGPV010000141.1, from coordinate 49,812 downwards.
GCCGCGGGAGGAGAAGGCACTGCTTGCAGCACTCTCCCCTCTCCCTTTGGGAGAGGGGCAGGGGGTAAGGGCTGAGTCGTCTATAAAAGGCCCTCACCCTAACCCTCTCCCAAAGGGAGAGGGGACGAATTATTCAGTCCAGCCGACGCTAACTTACCTGGCCAACACGCTGGCGGATGGGGACCGGACCATTCCCTATTCCACAATCACAGCGATGGATTTCACCGCGGCGCCGCCGCTGGGTCCGTTTCTGGATCCGGCGGGAAATCCGGTGCCGCCGCTGAAAGACAACGAGATCGCCCTGAACTCCTGGGCCGCCGAAGATCTGCACGCCCGCGTCGGCGATACGATCCAAGTGAAATACTTCGAGCCGGAGAGCATCCACGGCGCGGTCCGCGAGGCGACCGCGGAGTTCCGCCTGGCGGCCATTATAGAACTGGCCGGCGCCGCCGCCGACCGGTGCCTCACGCCCAACGTCCGGGGTGTGACCGACGTGAAGACCATGGCCGATTGGGACCCGCCGTTCCCCTTCGACGCAACACGTATCCGGCCGAAGGATGAAGAGTATTGGAAACGGTACGGCCCGACGCCCAAGGCCTTCGTCTCGCTGGCTACGGGGCGACGGCTTTGGGGGAGCCGCTTCGGACGGACCACCGCGTTGCGGCTGGTGTCCGACGATGCCGGTAATCCACGCCGGCCGCAAGCGGCCGGGTTAAACAATCTCGATCTGCGGGACTTCGGTTTCGTCTGGCAGCCGGTCAGACAGCAGGGCCATCGGGCGGCCCGGGGGACCACGCCGTTTGAGTGGCTTTTCCTGGGATTCAGTTTTTTCCTCATCGTCGCGGCGTTGATGTTGGTGCTGCTGCTGTTCCGGCTGGGAGTGGAACAACGCGCGGGACAGTTCGGCCTGCTGCTGGCCGTGGGCTGGAGGCCGCGGCAGGTCCGCCGCCTGCTGCTGGCCGAGGCCGCGGTCATCGCCCTGGGCGGTTGCTTGTTGGGGATGCTAACCGGTGTCGGGTACGCCGCCTTGATGCTATGGGGCCTCCAAACCTGGTGGCTGCCGGCGATTTCCACGCCGTTTTTGCAGCTTCACGTCACCCCGGTCAGCCTGATCGGCGGATTTACCGCCAGTCTGTTGGCGGCCTTTGCCGCCCTGTACCTGTCCGCCCGGCGGATCGGCCGGCTCCCGCCCCGCCAGTTGTTCGCAGGAGGCCAGACATTCTTGTCTGGCTCGAAAAAGACAGGCAAGAATGCCTGTCCTCCTTGTTTGGAAATCCTCTGGCTCCTCGTCCTCATCGCCCATCTGCCCGCCTGGTGGTTGCTCCGGGGGCACAGCGAGTGGGAAGCGGGGGCGTTCTTCGGCAGCGGGATGCTCGTGCTTGTGCTGACGTTGCTGGTGATCCGGCAGCGGCTGCGGCGCGGCGCCATCGGTGCGGCGGTCAAGGCGGGCCGGGGAAATATCCTGCGGCTTGCGGTGCGCAACGCCGCCCGTACGCCCGGCCGCAGCACGCTGACGGTCGGGCTGACGGCCGCCGCGTGTTTCTTGATTGCCGCGATCAGCGTCTTTCGGATCGACCCGCGACAGCAGATCATCGCCAAGGCAAGCGGCAACGGCGGATTTGCCCTTGTGGCCGAGAGCGATTTGCCCCTGTATCAAAACCTCAACACGCCCGAGGGCCGGTCAGCACTGGGTTTCACGGTGGCGGAAGAGAAGCAACTCCACCGCTGCCGGTTCTACGCGCTGCGGGTGCAGCCCGGCGACGACGCCAGTTGTCTGAATCTCTACCGGCCGGCCCGGCCGCGGATACTGGGTATTCCCGCGGCGCTGCGGGACCGCGGCGGTTTCGCCTGGGCCGACGTCCCCGCCGGATGCCAAAATCCTTGGCAATTGCTTAACGTAGGACAGGTTGACAACCTGTCCTACGATCCTCTCCCCGTGATCCTCGAAAAGAACACGGCCAATTACTCGCTGCACCTCTGGGGCGGCTTGGGTGAGCGATGGGATTTGCCCGGCAGCAGGCACACTCCCTATGTTGTTGTCGCTTTGTTGTCCAACAGCCTTTTCCAGGGCGATCTGCTGTTGGCCGAGGAAAACCTCCTCCGACTGTTTCCCGAAGTGGCCGGCTACCGGTTTTTCCTCATCGAGACGCCCGTAGGACAGGTTGGCAACCTGTCCCACATTCGGGAGATTTTAGAAAGCCGGCTGGGCGACTACGGTTTTTCCGCCGAGACCACCGGCCGGCGGCTGGCCCGATTCCTGGCGGTGCAGAATACGTACCTCTCCACGTTCCAGAGCCTCGGCGGCTTGGGACTCCTGCTGGGCGTCGTCGGGCTGGCGGTGGTGCAGATGCGCAACGTGCTGGAGCGCCGCGGCGAACTGGCGCTGCTCCGGGCGACGGGCCTGCGCCGCCGCACGCTGGCCGCGTTGGTCCTGTGCGAAAGCGCCGTCCTGCTGGCCTTGGGCCTGGGGGCCGGATTGCTGGCCGCCCTGTGCGCCATCCTCCCGCAGCTTGCCAACCGGCAGGCGTTGATCCCCTGGGCGACCTTGACCGGCATCGTCGGGCTGATTTTTCTCGCCGGACTTCTGACAACCGCCCTGGCCGTCCGCCGCGCCGTAAAGATCCCGTTGCTGAAGACGCTAAGGAAAGAAGGATGAGGGCCTCCTACTTCCCCCTTCCTCCCCCAAACCACTCGAACTGTTTCCGCGGGCAGAACGTCAAGCCGTGCCGCCGGCAGTAGGGTTCCAGCCAGCAAGTTTTTTCCTGGAGTCCCCGAAGCCCGGTACCCTGCGGCATCAGCAGTACGCGGCGGCGGTCGATCCGCGGCAGAGCGGCCAGGTAACGTTCGACCTCGACGCAATCTTCCGGCGCGTCGATCACGAATTTCAACTGGTAGTCGTACTCCTCAAGCAGACGTTCGACCACGCCGGGAGTGCGCCGGCCTTGTTCGTGCCGGACGCGCCATCCGGCGGCATCCTCCGACGGCGGGAGCGAGTTGGACAACTTCGGGCTGATCGACAACAGATCGCACGTAACCGGCAGATAGCGCGTCCCGTTGGTTTCAATGGTCACGTGCCAGCCGGCCTGCCGTAGGGATCGGCTCAAAAGGACCGTTTCGTCAAACAGCATCGGCTCGCCGCCGGTGATGACGGCGTGGCGGGGAGGGGAAGGAATACACGAGGTCCCCTCTCCCTCCGGGAGAGGGTTAGGGTGAGGGCCATCCGCTCGAAAATAATTAGTTGATATTACATCGTCCTTCCCACAGCCCTCACCCCCAACCCCTCTCCCAAGGAGAGAGGGGAGAAATTTTTTCAGATGTTCCGGCGGTTCCGCCGCGGCACATTGGTCGATGGCCTGGAGAATTTCCTGCACCGACATTTCATTCCCGTTGGCCGACCAGGAGGCGTAACCGGTGTCGCAATAGCCGCAACGCAGGTTACACCCGCTAACGCGGACAAAGACGCTCTCCACGCCGGTCAACCGGCCTTCGCCCTGCAGGGAACGGAAAATTTCGGCGACGTGCATGATTGGAATGCGCCCCTTTTCAACCAGGAGGACAGGCATTCCTGCCTGTCCTTTGATGGTAGACAGGCAGGAATGCCTGTCCTCCTGGGCAAGGGGATAATTCTTGAATTTGGTACGGCAGCGGATCCTGTAAATTCGCCTCGGCGAAGCCTTTTTGCCGCAGCAGACAGGCGTCGCAGCGGCCGCAGGCGAGACCGCGGGGGTCGGGATCGTAGCAACTGTGCGTGAGGCCGTAATCGACGCCCAACTCCGTGCCGCGGCGGATGATCTCAGCCTTGGTCATCGAAATCAGCGGCGCGTGGATCTTGAATTTCAAAACGCCTTCCACGCCGGCCTTTGTCGCCAGGTTGGCGAGTTTTTCGAAGGCGGCGATGTACTCCGGCCGGCAGTCGGGATACCCGCTGTAATCCAACGCATTGACGCCCAGAAAAATATCCGCCGCGCCGACCGTCTCGGCATAGGCCAGGGCCAGCGCCAGGAACACCGTGTTCCGCGCCGGCACGTAAGTGACGGGTATCCCGCAGGCCATCTCCTCCTCGGCCCGGCCCTTGGGCACGGCAACGTCGGCCGTCAGCGCGCTGCCGCCGAACTGGGCCAGATCGACCTTGACCACCGCGTGACGCTCGACGCCCAGCGCCTCGGCCACCCGCCGGGCAGAGGCCAACTCGAACCGGTGCCGCTGCCCGTAATCGACGCTCAGGGCATACAACGAGTATCCCTCCTGCCGAGCCAGTGCGGCGGCGGTCGCCGAATCCAGCCCGCCGGAAAGCAAGACCACCGCCGGGCGCGTCCCGGTTGTCGTTGAACTTGAAAGGGGCATCCCTCCATTCTATCCCCCCCCTTACCGCCCTTCAACAACGGAGACCATGCCGCAATTCCCCGGCACAAACCGCAGGGCCGTCTGTTCATTGGTGCATCCCCATGCTAATGTATTTTTATTGCCAAAAGAGAATAATCTCTCCATCCAGGTTGCTCGGGGTGCACCATGACAATCTGTCCCAAGTGTTCGCAGCAGTACGACGATCCAATAAAAATCTGCCGGCGGTGCGGCGCTATTCTGGAAACGGTCAAAGAAGAATCGCCGGTTGAAGCGGTCGAGGCCAAGAAAACCCCCGCTCTGCCACCGAGAATCACGCCGCCCCCGCCCGTTGCGGGCAAGCGGTCCTGGTCCTGTCCGAAGTGCCGGCAGCCCGTGCCGAACACCTTCGAGGTCTGCTGGAACTGCGGGACCAGCCGCGACGGACTGGCGGATCCCCACTTCGAGAAAGAGCCTGCAGAGGACGTCGTCGAGGCGATCGAAGTCGATCCGTCGGAGCCGGAGACCCCAGGGCATTCCACGCTCCCCTGCCCCCGGTGCGGTTCATCCCAAATCATTCCCCAGGTCCGAATGGTCGATTATATGCATCCCGACGGCGCCCTTTGCGCCGTCGTCTACGGCAATCCCGATGCCCAGCTCTTCAAAAAAGGCCTCATGGGCCAACTTGCGGCGGAGATATGCAGAGAATGCGGCCATGTCGAATTGCGCGTGGAAAATCCCAAAGAACTTTACGAGCGGTATCTGCAGGCGCTCGAGCGATAAACAATTCGAACGAAAATCGATCGCTTTTTTGGGAAATTCCCGGTGAGGGCAATTTCGTTCCGAGAAGAAAAACGGTAAATTGATGCTTTCGACCTCATTCCTCAAAGAAGCCGCAGATGGAAAAGGCCTTTCGCGATATCCTGGAAACCTTCGAGAACCAGTATCCCGGCCGGGAGTACGTCATCGAGATCGTCTGCCCGGAGTTTACTTCCGTCTGCCCCAAGACGGGGCAGCCCGACTTCGGCACGCTGACGCTGACGTACGTTCCGGCCGAGAAGTGCGTGGAACTGAAGAGTTTGAAACTCTACTTGCAGCAGTTCCGCAACGAGGGAATTTATTACGAGCACGTCACCAATCGCATCCTCGACGACCTAGCGGCCGTGATCGAGCCGCGGTCAATGACCCTCTCCGCCGCGTTCCACGCCCGGGGCGGGATTACGACCACGGTGACGGCGACGTTTTCGCGTGAAAAGTAATCCGTCGAGTGACGAAAATCCAATCCCCAATCCCCAATCCCTACCTCCTCCCATGTCTGACAATCCCCGTGTTTTGCTGTCCGGATTTGCCGACGAGGCCGCCAACCAGAAGACGGCGGCGCAACAGTTTTCCGCCTTTGCCGCCCTGGGCTTGCAGTATTACAGCCTGCGGTTCATCGACGTCGGAGCGGGCGTGAAAAACGTGATGCAGTTGACCGTCTCCGAGATCCAGAAGATCCGCCACCTGGAGGACGAGTACGGCCTGAACGTCTCGTCGCTCGGCTCGCCGTTGGGCAAGGTGAAGATCGGGGACTTCGACGACGGCACGAAAAACGTTTACGTGCCGTTCAAGAAGTACCTGGGCCGCGAGGTGAAGAAGGCCTGCGGGCTGGCCCACGCCTTCGAAACAAAACTGCTGCGCGGCTTTTCGTTTTACCCTCCCAAAGACTCCGATCCGCGGGACTACCTGGCCCAGGCCGTCGACCAGTTGGGGCAGATCGCCGAGGCCTGCCACCGCGAGGATCTCACCTTCGGGCTGGAAGTCGAGGCCAACCTGGTCGGCTGCACCGGCGAGATCCTGGCCGAGATCCACCGGCAGGTCAATCATCCGGGCATGGTCCTGATCTTCGACGGGGCCAACATCCTCGTGCAAGGCTATTCCACCGCCGAGGTCTTCGCCCAATATCAGGCGATGAAACCCGGCCTGGGCTGGATGCACATCAAGGATTATCGCGCCCCCCAGCCGACGGGAAAGGTCGGGCACGTCCACGAGGATCAGTTGGCCCACTTCGTGCCGGCCGACGAGGGCGACTCGGCCCACGAACTGATCTTCCGCGATTTTCGGACCATTCTGCCGGCCCTGGAGAAGAAACTGCGGCGCCGCGGCATCCCCGGCGTGTTCCTCGACCTGGAACCGCACTTGAAAGGCGGCGGACAGTACGGCGGTTTCAGCGGCCCCGACGGCATGGGCGTGGCCCTCCGCGCCCTGGGCCGCGTCTTGGATTACGCCGGCATCGCCTATCACCTCCGCGATTTCGACGATGTCAAAGCCGCCCGTGGATTTTGAAGGGGCCAGAGGGAATTCCGATAAAAGCGGCTCGGGGCTTCGTGACTGACAAATTCACAAGCCGCGCGGCGCTTTACGGAATGAGCGCCGCGGCGCCGACCCAGGCGCCCGCCTCCAGCAGGCCCGCCCGGACGCTCAGCGGGATCGGATCGATCAGATACGGTGCACAACTGCCGGGCCGGTAGTAGCCCAGCGTGTAGATGCACTCGCACGGCGGCGTCAGGCCCATTTTGTACGGCAGGATGGGAACGGTCAGGAAGAAATGGGCCCCGGAGGCAAACGGCTGCGCCCACGGCCGGAGGCTGTGACCGTAGCGCTCCAACTGCACGTCCTCGAAGTACAGCGGCTTGTGGCACAGGGCGGAGGCCGTCCAGCAAAACGTGACCGGCTCCCAATCCCGCGGCTGGAACCGCTCCTCTTCTCCCCAGGGGCATTCGTGGGGGATGGCTGCGCCGCGCTTGACCTTCAGCCGGATGTCCGTGGTCAGTTTGTTGATCGGGGTGAGCGACCTGACCGAGAGGCACAGATCGGGCTCGAGCGGGTGCTTCAGCAGTTCCTCGTCCAGCTCCGTCAACTCCGGATTGGGCGGATCGGAGAATTTCTGTTCCGTGTAAGGGACGTCGTCGACCGTGACGGTTTTCATGGGATCCTGATTCTTGGCCGGCGGACTTATCGGAAGCGACGCCGGCTGGGGCGTCGCCCAACGGAGTCCGGACGGTGATTTCGAGAAGGGAGGCGCTCCCTGCCCGGTCGAGGTCCGATCGGCAGAGGACCGGAAACGAGATTTCGAAAACGGCTCCCCTTCCGGCAGCGGTATCTCCTCCGCCTGGACCGGTCGGACGGCAGAATCCCGGTCGCGGAAATGGTCGGTAAAGACCACGCCGACCGCCGCGCCGCGCCGTCGGACCGCCGCCGCGCGGGGAGACTCCGTTTTGGCCTCCGCCCGGGATGCCCCCGTATAAGGGACATAGGGCAACCAGCGAAGTTGGCCGCCGGACTCGGCCGCCGGGGGGGCAGCCCGGCCGGGGACCGACAAGACCACTCCCGAAAAAATCGCCCCTAAAAAAAAGATGAAAATCCCGGTTTTTCCCGAGGCAAAGGGCGCCGGGGAGAGTCGCCTTCCCGGGTTACATTCCCTCGCTTGACCGTTCGGCACTGTAGTTCGGCGCTTCCTGTGTAATAAAGATGTCATGGGGATGACTCTCCCTAACGCTAGCGGGAGAAACCTGAAGGAACCGGGCGTCCTTGCGAAGTTCCTCGATGTTTTTCGTTCCACAATAACCCATGCCGGCCCTCAGGCCGCCGACAAGCTGATAGACAAAGGGTCCGAGGGCGCCTTTGAAGGGGACCCGGCCTTCCACGCCCTCAGGCACGAGTTTATCCGGCCGGCGGTCGCCGCCTTGCCGATAACGCTCGCTGGAGCCTTCGACCATCGCGCCCAACGATCCCATGCCTCGGTAGACCTTAAAAGTCCTCCCCTGGAACAGGACCTGCGTGCCAGGGCTTTCCTGTAGCCCGGCGAAAAGTCCGCCAATCATCACCGAATGGGCGCCGGCGACTATGGCCTTGGTAATGTCGCCGGAATATCGGATGCCGCCGTCGGCAATAACCGGTATTTCGTACTTTTGGGCAACTTGGACGGAATGCCAAATTGCGGTAATCTGGGGAACGCCAACGCCGGAAATCACGCGTGTCGTACAAATTGATCCGGGACCGATGCCAACCTTAACGCCATCCGCTCCGGCCTTGATTAAATCTTCACAACCCTCGGCCGTGGCGACGTTTCCGGCGATGACGTCAATATCCCACTGTTTTTTTATCTCCCGAACCGTCTCTATAATGTTATTGGAATGCCCGTGGGCACTATCGACCACGACGACATCCACCCCTTTGGCAATCAAACCATCGACACGGTCGAAATCGTGGTGCCCGACGGCGGCTCCGACCCTCAATCTTCCTTGCCCATCTTTGCAGGCTTGCGGAAACCTCCGCATCATATCAATATCTTTAATCGTAATAAGTCCCGTCAGCCTAAAATTTTCGTCAACCAGTAGAAGTTTCTCCACTTTTTTTGCCATCAGAATCTTCTCCGCCTCTTCGAGGGTGACGGTCCCGGTGGCCGTGATGAGATTTTCCTGGGTCATGACGTCGGAGATGGGAAGATCCACACCCTCCAGGAAACGGAGATCGCGTCGGGTCAGAATCCCGACCAATTTGCCGTCTTCCTGGGTAACGGGGAGTCCCGAGACGTTGTACTGGGCCATGATTTCGCGGGCGCGGCCGACCGAGGCGGTGGGCAGAAGGGTGGCCGGATTGCGGATAATGCCGTTGGCGGAACGTTTGACCTTTTCGACCTCCTCGAGTTGGCGTTCGAGGGACATGTTCTTATGGATGATGCCTATACCACCCTCCTGGGCCAGCGCGATGGCCATTTCGCTTTCCGTGACGGTGTCCATCGGAGAGCTGAGGATGGGGATGTTCAGCCGGATCCGCTTGGTCAAACGGGTGGAGACGTCGACCGCGGCGGGAACCACGTTGCTGTGCCGGGGTTCCAACAGAACGTCGTCAAAGGTGAGGCCCTGATACTGGGAGATTTTTCCTTGCATGACCGACACTCCTTAATGGAAGGCATGTAAGAATAAACCCATTATTATGCCTGCCGACGGCGGAAATGCAAGGAAGACAAAAAGAAGGATGAGGGCAACGGAAAGCCGCTTGCGGCTTTGCAATGACGAATGAGAAAATCCGAATGACGAAAGAATTCCGAATGTCAAATGTTAAATGACCAAATTTCCCACTTCATCCCTCATCCCTCAATCCTTATTCCGTCCGATAGCGTCGGGAGCGGCGGCGGTTGTAGTACTTGGGGCGTTTGGGTTCCGGCTCGGCGCCGTAGTCGAGCAGTTCCAGGGTGCTGCGGCGGATCAAGCGTCCGCCGGCGTCGAGTTCTTTCGAGGAATGACTGACGATGCCGCCGGGAATTTTAGGGCAGAAGACCGCCAGCGTGACGGTGGTTCCCTGGTGTGTTTTTTCGACCGTTTTCAGGTGCGTCGTGCTGAGCAGCGTCCCCTGGAACTTGAATGGCATCTCCAGGGTCTCCACCGTCGTCGTCGTCTCCCGCAGCGGGTGGCCCTGGAGGTCGGTGGTCACGCTGTGGCGTTTCAACAGGGAAGGCGTCGTGTTTGGGGAGTAATGGAGCGTGGCGACGGTTTTGCCGTTCGGACCGGCCGATTCGACTTGCCGGGCGAAGCAGGAGATTTTCCGGTTTTCGATTTCGAGCACCTCGGGAACCGGTTCCTTGACGCGGAGCGTCGGGACGGGCGACTCGCCGTGATATCCTTGCACGATGGTGTACAACGGCCCCTTCAAGCGCTGGCCGCTCGCCTCCGTGACGACGCGGACCTCGAGGGTCAGCGAATCGTTGTCGCGCTTCGCCAAGACGGTTTTACTGTCGCAGAGGTTGGCCGAGACCAGGGCGCCTTGATCGTTATAGTTTTCCGTGGTGAGCTGGACGACTTTCCAGGCCCCCGGCTGGAAATCGCCCCAGGGATGGATTTGCGGGGGCCAGGGAGCGGCATCGTCCGCCGGAGATCCTTCCGCGGCGGCAAGGCAACCGACGAGAATTTGCCCGGCGAGGGCAAGGAACCAGATCCGATAACAAGCGGTAGTCACGGCTACGTCTCCTCGTCAAGAGAGGATCTCGGGGGCAGGCGGAAAGTTACCCGATTCGTACAAGTTTCCATTATATCTTTTCGGAAACTCGATTGACAACCAACGCCGGATCCGGGAAACGAAACCGGAAATACCGCTCCCCGGCCGAAAAGTAATCCCTCCGTTTCTCCCGGCGGATCCGTCGGGGCCCGACTATTCCTTTTGGACCTGCACCTTCGTACCGTTTTCCAGGGAGCTTTCGGGGGCAAGGATGACCTCGTCGCCCTCTTCCAGGCCCTTTTGGATTTCCGCCTGGGCATCGTTCATCAGTCCCACCTCCACGTCTTGCAGCCGGGCGCGGCCGTTGCGGACGGCGAAGACTTGCCAGGTGTTTTTCAGGGAGCGGAACATGGCGGAGCGGGGAATGATCAGGGCATGAGGCGCTTTGCCGGTCTTGATTTTCACCCGGACGGCGTAGCCCACGCCGAGATGCTGCTCCGTGAGCAGACGTTCCAGCACCCCCTTTTGAAACCGGATGACGACCTTGACCCGTTGCTGCTCGACGCCCAGGGAGCTGATCTTGGTGAATCCGGCGGGATAGATTTGCGTGACAAAACCCTTCACGGGCTTCTCGCCGATGGCCGGGCCGTAGATCTCCACCTCGTCGCCGACTTTGGCCGCCACCACGTCGAGGGTCAGGACGTCGGCCTCGACCTCCATGTCTTCCAGCCGGCCGATCTCCAGGAGTTTCGTGCCCGCCGCCAGGAACCGCTCGTTGCTGACGAACCGCCGGAGCACTTTTCCGGTCACGGGGCTTCGCATTTGACCTCGTTCTCGATCGAGCTCGATCTGCTTCAATCGGGCCTCAGCCTCGGCTTTTTGTTTTTGCAGCACGGGTTCGGTTAATCCCTTGCGTTTGATGTACTGCTTGACCATAATGGGCATCAGGTTGGTGGCGGCCTCCATGGCCTGCATGGCAACGTAGATCAGCTTGTCCTGCTGATAGTCCACGTCGCCCTGCACTTTCTGCAGCTTGGCCGTTTCCAACTCGTCCTGAGTGGCCGTCTTCGATTGGTGGAAAAGGCTTTCGACCCGGCGGAAATTATTGTTGGCGTATGCCATTTTCGCCTCGCCGGCGCGGAGCCGCTCGTAGGCCGCCTTGACCGTGGCCGCCGTCGATTTGACAAAACTCAACGACTGCTCGTACGCGGTTTCCTCGACCTCGACGTTGGCGTTTTCGACGATGCTCGCCTTGAGGCGATCGACGACCGCGGCCGCCTCGGCCACGGCCAGATCCAGGTCGCGGGGGACGATCTCGGCCACCACCTCGCCCTCGGTCACGTTCCGGCCTTCCGTCCGGGTGATCTCCTTGATCCGTCCTTGGGCGGGCATGGTGATCAGATACGTTTGCGGGAGCCGGGTCTTCGCCTGCTCGTCGATGAAGGCGTCGATGGCGCCCCGGTGCACCGTGGCGGTTTCGACGGGCGTCCCCCCCGACAACCAGCCGAGGGACCAGGCGAGCGCGAGCAAGAGAATCACGACGGTTCCGATGCCGATCCAATGGGAGGTTTTCATTGCTACTCCTGTACTTTCAAGGCGTCGAGCCACTCCATCTTATGGATGGACCGTTGTACTAATAGTTGGGTAATGACGGCGAAAAAAACCGCACAAGTTAAGGTGCCGATCCAAATGTCCGGCGTGATGAGGATCGGCAGACGAAACATGTCGCTGGCGTAGGACTCGGCGGTGGTTACGGTCAAGAGATACCCCAGCGGCATGCCGAGTATCGTGCCCGCCAGGGTGGTGACGATGCTTTCGCGGAACAGAAGACCGCCGATCTGCCAGGGACCGTAGCCCAATACGCGAAGGGTGGCCAGCTCACGCTGCCGCTCGGCCAGGCTCACCAGTGAGGCGTTGATGATGCTGCCGAAAAACATGATTCCCGCGAAGAGAACGAGGAGAATGATGACATAGGATTGCGTTTCGATGACCGTCTCTTCGAGGGTTTTACGCATGTCGCTGCGTCCGGCGACCGATTGCAGGCCGGAGAGCTGCTTCAATCGGCGGAGGAAGGCCCGGCGGTTCTTGGGATTTCGGTCGGTCGCCACCTGGACTCCGCTGACGGCGTACTCTTCGCCGATGAGCCGGCTGAGGTAGCGGATGTCCGCATAAACGGAGGTGCCGAAATAGCTGTCCGAAATTTCCGCGACGGGAACGTGCCGGATCCGGCGCTGACCTTTGATCGGCTCAAAACCGACCCAATCCCCCCGTTTCAGGTGCAGGGCTTCGGCCAGTTGCCCGGAGAAGGCCAACCCGTAGGCGGGGACGGAGATCGCCCGCTCGTTTTGATCGCGGGGGACGGTCATGGTGGCGTTCGGCGTCAGGCCGGTGATTCCCCCTTTTTTGCGATAACGCCCATGGGTGAAGTTGCAGGCCACGTCCAGCAGCGGTTCCACGCGGTGGACGCCGGGCAGCAGTTCCACCTCGTGGACCACGTCCCGGCCGTGCTCGTCCTTGAAGGTCAAATCATAATCGCTGCGGAGGATTTCCTCAAATTGGAAATCGATGAAATAAAAGATGGCCTTTTGCATCATGAAGCTGTTGACCAGCACGCTGCTGCCCATTGCCGCCGCAAAAATTCCCGCCCAGGTGCGGAACCGGCTGCGGATCAGGTTCCGCAGGACCATCCGCCAGCCGGAGCCGAGCCGGCGCCAGAACCAACCGATCCGTTCCAGGAGGATGGCGCCGCCGACCCGCGGCGGCTTGGGGCGCATCGCCTCGGCCGGTTTCAGCCGGAGCACCTGCCGGGTGCCGTGCAGGCTGCCGGCGACGGCGCAGAGAACGCTGACGGCAATCCCGATCAAATGGATGTTCGCGTGAAAATAATTTTCAAACTTTGCGAACTGGTAAAAACTGCGGTACAGCGTCGTCATGCCGGAAGCCAGAAACCACCCGCCGATGCAACCCAAGAGTCCCCCGCCGACGCCCACGGCCAGGCCGAATTTCAAAAAATGCCAGAACACCTGGAAATTGGAATATCCCATCGCCTTCAGCGTGCCGATCACGGTCCGCTGCTGTTGGGCCAGCCGGGTCAAAAGGACGTTCAGCACCAATGCCGCCACCGCCAGGAACATCACCGGCGTGATGACCGCGAAACTCTTCAGCCCCTGGATCTCCTGCGTGAGAAACTTGTTGGACATCTGGTCGTCCAGCGGCGTGGTGGTGAACACGCCGTAGGGTTCGAGCCGCTGTTCCGCCCGGCGGAGGATTTCCTTGACGTTGCCCCGGCCGCCGGCGCTCAGCCGGCCGAGCACCTGGTTGGCCGAGCCTTTGAAATCGAAAACCTCCTCGGCATAAGTCTGCTTCAGGTAAAAAACGCCGAACCGTTTCGGGTCGGGCGTAATCGTTCCCGCGCCGAGGAGATAGACGTATTCGCTGCTGATGGCCGTGCCCACGACGAACAATTCCTGCTGTTGGTTGTTGATCAGCAGTTTGATCCACTGGCCGGGATGCAGGCGGTGGTGTTTGGCAAAGGCGTCGTTGACGATGACTTCGTTGTCCCGGCGGTCGGTGAAGTAACTCCCCTCGCGGAGCACGATGTCGTCGATGATCGGTCCCCGGCGGTCGGGCAGCGAAAGGACCAAGCCGTTCAGCGGCTCCTCCACGCCGGCCAGATCCACTGCGACGTACTGCTGGATCCGCGGGCGGATGGCCGCCACCTCCGGCCAATCGCGGAAAAACAGCAGTTCCGCCACGGGGACCTTCTTCAGCTCGATGGAAAAATCGGCCATCTGGCACTGGGCATAGTACAACTGCTTCGCGTCGCGGAGATTGCAGTAGGAAGACCCCAACGTCACCAGGCACATCACTCCCACGGCAATGATGCTGGTTACCGCCAGCAGCAGGCCGAGGTGCTGGCGCAATTCGCGGCCGAGTTTCCGGTCCAGCACGCTCACCAGACGACCTCCTCGGGCGGCAGCGGCCGGGGATTGTCGTGGCGCTCGATGATCTCGCCGCTGCGGAGCCGGATCACGCGATCGGCCACCTGCGCGATGGCGCTGTTATGGGTAATGAGAATCACCGTCTTGCCCAGTTGGTTCTTCACGTCCACCAGCAGCCGGAGGACCCGTTTGCCGGTCTCGAAGTCCAGGGCGCCGGTCGGTTCGTCGCACAGCAGCAAGGTGGGATTCTTCGCCAGCGCCCGGGCGATCGATACCCGCTGCTGCTCGCCGCCGGAGAGCTGCGAGGGAAAATGATCCTCCCGCTCCTCCAGGCCCACCAGCCGCAGCGCTTCCGCCACGTCCATCGGGTTGTCGCTGAGTTCCGTCGAGACCATCACGTTCTCCCGGGCGGTGAGATTGGGAACGAGATTGTAGAACTGGAAGATGAAGCCCACGGTCTCGCGGCGGTAGCGCGTCATCTCGGCGGCGTCGAAGGCGGTCATCTCCCGGCCGCCGAACCAGACCCGGCCCTCCGTGACGGAGTCTAATCCCCCCGCGATGTTCAACAACGTCGTCTTGCCCGATCCGCTCGGCCCGACCATCACCAGGAACGTCCCGGCGCGGACCTCCAGCGAAACGTCTCGCAGCGCCTCGACGGCGACCTCGCCCATGCGGAACACCTTGCTGACGCGCTCCAGCCGCAGTTGCAGCAAATCCGAGGAGGGAGTGGATGAATTCATGGATACCGGTGATTTCAGGAATCGGCGGCGGCAGAGTTTAGCCCCGGCACTTGTGCCGGGCGTGTATGGATTAACTCTCCGCGCCCGGCACAAGTGCCGGGGCTAAACTGGGAGATATAACGCCCTAAGTCAAGATAGGCCATCGCCTTTTCCCAAGCAACACGGAAATCTCCAAAAAACCGGAAAAATCGGCTTATTCATTACATCTTTCCGGCGCCCCTACGCGGGCATCGAGCCAGGAGATCACGTCGCCGATCACCTGGTCCCGCTCCGGCTCGCTGAAGATTTCGTGGTACAGACCGTCGTACAACCGCAGCGTTTTGTCCGGCGACGCCGCCCGTTCGTAGAACTCCCGGCTGCCGCGATAATCGGTCACGAAGTCGCCCGTGCCGTGCAGCACCAGCAAGGGGAGACGGACCTGGCCGCCTCGGCGCTGGATCTCCCCCATGATCCGCAGGATCTCCGCCCCGGTGCGGACGGGAAACTTTCCGTGATTGACCAATGGATCGGTGCGAAAGTTTTCGATCACCTCCGGGTCGCGGGACATAAACCGATAGCCGAGCCGGGTCAGGCGCAGCCGGGGGAAGATCCGGCTGACCAACCGGGCCAGGCGTCTGAGCAGGGGAAACACCTTTCCGCCGGTCCGCAGCGCCGGTGCGCTGAGGATCAGTCCCGACAGCGACGGGTATCGGGTCAGGACCAGCCATACGGCCACTTCGCCGCCCATGCTGTGGCCCAGGAGGAAGAGCGGCAGTTCCGGGGCCTCCTGCCGCACCCGTTGGAGAAACGCCTCCGCGTCGTCGAGAAAATCCTCGAACGAGGCGATCCACGCCCGCTCTCCGGAGGATCGGCCGTGGCCCCGCAGATCGAAACCGTAGACCGCGTAGCCGTGTGTATTCAGCCTCCGCGCCAGCCGGGCGTAGCGTCCCGAGTGCTCGTCGATGCCGTGAATGACCGCCACGGTCGCCTTACGCGGCCCCTCCGGCAGCCAGCCCTGGAAATAGAGACGCACCCCCCCGCGGCCAATGAAATAATCTTCGACGAACTTCATGAGAAGAAAGTTTAGCGGCCGCCGGCACGGCGGCCAAGTCTTGGAGCGTGTTTGGCAATGGGTCCCCTCTCCCTTTGGGAGAGGGTTAGGGTGAGGATAAGCGGTGTGGATATGGTGTTTTTCAGATTAACTGCCATCAAGCCCTCACCCCCTGCCCCTCTCCCTTTGGGAGAGGGGAGATTTCTTAGAGCGGCGGCCAAGAAATTCAACCGGGTGTACCGGGGGTTGTTCCCTGCGAACCGGGCGCGGGGATACATCCCCGGTTCGCAGGTGAACGGCCCCCGCGGCACACCCGAGCTGATCCCTTCAGTGCGGACGCGGGAGGGGATCGTTCCGCACGTCTTGAGTATCAAAAACCGACTCCGATGGAAAATCCGGGAGTCGAGTAGTAAATGCCGCCTTGGGGATAGTAGTAATACCGCGGATAGTAATAGACCGGTCGAGCGGGAACCGGCACGTACACGGGAGCTCGATACGGCCGATAGCCATACCACCGGGCGGGAGGCCCGTGGTAGACGGCGGGTCGGTGATGGGGGCCGCCATGATGGTGATATCCGGCGGGAATGATTTTGGCGCCGAACGGGGCCGGGTGTCCTGCCTTCTTCGAGGGGCCGCCCGCGTCGGCATGGGCAGCGACAAATCCGAGAACACACACACTCGTCAGAAGGATGAAAATGCTTCTCATGGCCAACTCCTTTGCATTGGGGGGAAGTTTTTGGGTCTCAACGGAAGATGACTAATGCGAGTGGTGTGCCGTTGATTTGAAAATTTATATAACCAATTGAAATTCAATAACTTACGCAAATACCAAAGAAACACAGGCCTTTTTCTTTTGTCATCCGATTGACAACACACATTGTCACCATGATGACAGTTAGGTTTGAGGATCGAGGATTGGAGGGTCATGTTTCCTCGTAACGATCTGCCGCCGGGGCGGTTTTGGAAGCCGCAAGCGGCTTCCGGTTGTCGGGGGCACTGTGGGACCGTAGGATGGAAATTTCGCTCAGAATGACGGGATTGTTATTACGGGTTTCATGGCCACTCGAATATTCTTATTGTTGACTATCCTCTTTGTCTTTGCGGCGAGCTTCTTCGCCCGGGACCGGCTCGTACGGTCGGCCGCGATCCGCATCGAGTCGGAGGGAGAGTACCGCCGCATCGTCTCGATGGCGCCGAACATCACCGAGACGCTGTACGCCCTGGGATTGGGCGATCGGGTGGCGGGCGTGACGCGGTTTTGCAAATATCCCCCGGAAGTTGAAAAGAAGCCGAAGATCGGCGGGCACTTCGACCCGAACTTCGAGGCGGTCCTCGCGCTGCGGCCCGGCCTGGTGATCCTGCTGGACGAGCACGTCCGCTCGCTGCCGGGATTCCGGAAACTGGGGCTGAAGACACACGTGGTTCATCATCAGACGATCGGCGACATTCTCGAATCCCTGCGTTCGATCGCCCGGGTATGCGGCGTGGAGTCGCGGGGGCGTGAATTGGCCGAAGACCTGGAGCGCCGCCTGGAGCGGATCCGCCGACGGACGCAAGACGCCCCGCGGCCCCGGGTGCTGGTGGCCGTCGATCGGACGCCGGGCCTCGGCCGGCTGGCCGACGTCTACGTCGCCGGCCCAGGCAGTCTCTCGGAGAAGCTGATCGAGCTGGCCGGCGGCGTAAACGCCTATCGCGGGGGCGGGGCGGCGTATCCCGTGGTCTCGACCGAAGGCATCCTCCACTGCAATCCGGAGGTGATCATCGACCTGATGGCCAGTCGGAATCAAAAGGAGCGGAACCTGGCAGACAACCTGGCCGACTGGCGGCGGGAGGTCCCCTACGTGACCGCGGTTGAAAACGATCGGGTGTACGCGATGGACAAGGATTACGCCACCGTGCCTGGCCCGCGATTGATCCGCACCGTGGAAGACTTGGCGAGAATCTTGCACCCCGAAATCGATTGGAAGGCCCCATGAACAACGCCGACGTTGTCCTCCGGGCGGAACATTTCTCCTATGCCTGCGGGGGAAAGACCATCCTCCGGGACGTGTCGTTTTCCATCGGCCGGGGCCAGTACGTGGCGATCGTCGGACCCAACGGCGCAGGAAAGACGACGTTGCTGAAATGTTTCGACCGGTTACTCGACGGCGGCGCGGGAACGCTCGAAATCGACGGGCGGCCGCGGCAGTCGTACCGGCAGAAGGACTTGGCGAAACGGCTGGCCTACGTGCCCCAGGCCGACAGCCGGCAGATTCCGTTTACCGTCGAGCAATTCCTGTTGATGTGCCGCTACCCGTACCTCAGCGCGTTTGCCGCCGTGCGGAAGACCGACCGGGAGGCGGTCCGCCAGGCGATGGCGTCGACCGGCACGCTGGAATTCGCCGAGCGGATCCTTTCCACCTTAAGCGGCGGCGAACGGCAGAAGGTCTACATCGCCGCCGCCCTGGCCCAGGACGCCGCCATCTGGCTGCTGGACGAGCCGACCACGTTTCTCGATTACCGCCGGCAGCAGGAGATCCTGGCCCTGCTGGCCCAGGCCAAACGCGAGTTCCGGGCCACGATCGTGGCCGTCACCCACGACCTGAATCACGCGGTCCTGGAAGCGGATCGGGTACTGGCGCTGAAAGACGGGAGCGTGGTCTTCAACGGTCCGCCCGCCGAGATGATGATTCCCGAGGTGCTCCAGCGGATTTACGGGACGGAGCTGTTGTTGGTCCAACATCCCCAGGCCGGAATGCCGATGATCGTACCCCGGAAAAACAACGCATGAAAAAAAGCTGGATCGTTTTCGGATGTGCGCTCTTCGCCCTGGCGGTGCTGGCCGCGGCGCCGTTTATCGGCATGGAGCGGATTCCCCTGAGCGCCTTGTGGGGCGGCACGGAAAACGATGCGCGGGTCGGCATCCTCTGGAAGCTCCGCATTCCCCGGGTACTGATGGCGTTTCTGGCCGGCACGGCGCTCTCGGCCGGGGGGACGAGTTTTCAGGCCCTGTTCCGCAATCCATTGGCCACGCCCTTTACGCTGGGCGTGGCCAGCGGGGCGTCGTTGGGGGCCACCGTGTGCTTTTTCCTGGGCGGAGATTTTGCCTGGTGGGGAGTCCCCGGCGTCACAATCGGCGCCCTGCTCGGGGCCTTGCTGACGGTCCTGTTGGTGGCCCTGTTTGCCGCCCGGGCGCCGGCGGGGGCGACCACGGCGACGATGCTCCTGGCCGGCGTGGCGCTGAGCTTCTTCTTCTCCAGCTTAATCCTCTTTTTGCAGTACCTCAGCGATCCGACCCAGACGTTCCGGATCTTGCGGTGGACGATGGGCGGAATGGCCAACGTGGTCGGATTGGACGAGGTGCTGTTGGTGCTCCCCTTCGTCGTTACGGGGTGCCTGCTGGTGGCGTATTTGATCCACGAGTTGAACCTGCTGCTGATGGGCGAGGATTTCGCTGTCAGCCGGGGCGTGGCGCTGCGGGGCGTGAAGCGGACGCTGTATTTCGCGGTCTCGCTGATGGTCGGCGCGGTGGTGGCGTTTTGTGGCCCGATCGGCTTCGTGGGGCTGATCGTCCCACACGTCTGCCGCCTGCTGGTCGGGCCGGACCACCGCGCGCTGCTGCCCGCCGCGCTGCTGACGGGCGGGGCGTTCCTGGTGGTCTGCGACACGGTCGGACGCACGGTGTTGTTTTTTACGACAACGGCCCCCGCAGAAATCCCGGTGGGCGTGATCACCGCCCTGCTGGGCGGCCCGTTCTTCCTGTGGATCCTGCTGGGCCGGCGATCGGGACCCGGTGAGTTTTAACCGCCATTTCGGATTCCGCAAGTTCCGGGGGCAGGGCCGACTTTGCGGGCGGAGGCATTGGAAAAATTTGGCGTTGCCTAAAAGCAACAATCCGGGGAACGGAATCCGTTAACTCCTTAAAATGCCCTGACTTCCTACGCGGCCGGACTAGGTCCGGAAAAAACGGATGGATGACTCCGCCGGCCGCCCCTTGCCTCGGGGCCGGAGTTAAGATAGATTTCATGTAGGTGTTTGCGGGGACGTACGGATCAGACAACGTGGTAAAACTCACGTGAAAAAAGGAGCACGCGCGATGAAATCACTTCTTGGTGCAGTAGCGTTGGTCATGCTGTTGGGTTCGGTCGGCTGGGCGCAATGTTGCGGCGCTCCGGCGGTGGCGACCGCCTACTATTCCGCTCCGGTGGCGGCGCCGGTTTACACGGCGTATTATGCCCCCGCTCCGGTCTATACCTCGTGTTACGCCCCGGCGCCGGTGTACACGTCGTACTACGCTCCCGCGCCGGTCTATACCGCTTATTACGCTCCGGCTCCGGTGTACACGTCGTACTACGCCCCGGCGGTCGTCGGCGTGCCCGCGGTCGTTCGGACGAAAGTCTACTATCCCGGCCAGCCGGTGCGGAACGTAGTCCGGGCGATCCTGCCGTAAAAATCCGACGAAGGTCCGCATGTCATTCTGAGCGACGCGAAGAACCGCGCGTCGGAGAGAAACCCAACGGCGCGGACGGTAGAGATTCTTCGCTGCGCTCAGGATGACAAGAAAGCCTTTATTCTTTAGCGGACGCGATCTCGAAAGTGCAGCACGGCGCCCCGTCGTGCCGGGAGGCGGTGCGGCGGACCGGGCGGCCGACGACGTGGCTCATTATTTCTTGATCGACGTTGCAGATCGATTGCTTCCCGTCGGAGATGCTGATAAACGGGCAGCTCCGTTTGTAGAGGACCAATTGCCCGTTTTTCGCCGAGATCTCGATCAGGCCCCCTTCGATGCGGAGTATGTCCGTGAGTTGCCGCAGGCGCTCCTCCGGTTTTCTGGCCGTAACGCGGCGGTTGTAGGACTCGGCGAGAATCCGGCCGAGCTTGCGGAGCATTTTATGTTTCAACTCTTCGCCGCAGACGTCTTCGATGGCTTTCCAGAGAAACGGAACGACGAGTTGATGGTTGCGGGCAAACAGCAGGAACAAGGCGGTGTTAGTGGCGTTGTAGAGATACCGGGGACGCCCCCGGCCCGGCAGACGTTCGGTCCCCCGCTCGACGAAACCCGCCGCCGCCAACTCGTTAAGCTGCTCGGTCACCGCCGTCCGGGTCACCCCCGTGGCGTCGATCAGATCCTGGACGGTCTGGGGCGGATAGCCCACGAGGAGCTTGATGATGCGCATCCCGGCGGCGCTTACCGTAGTGTCAGCCATCGCGAATTCCGGGTGGAATTATTTTCAGAGGGCGATTCTGCCAATTTCCCCTGGTAGAAAAAAATGCCCTCCGCCTTCCGAAAAGCCCACTTCCTTCCAAAAAAGGATAACAAATACCGTTATCCCCATTATTCCACTTTTTTCAAGAGTTGATAACGAATATTTCAATTATTTCTTAGCAGAATTGAGTATATCCTACCTCCCCTCAAGAATTTGTCAATCCCCCTCTACAGTACGTAATGCGGAGGAGAAATCTTAGGAGCTTCAGTCCGGATTATAAAGTCATTCTGACGGGCGCCATGCATAGATGATGCCCGTCAGGATGGCGATTCCTCTCCGATAAACCATGCGGGGGTCAGCCGTTTTTCTTGGCGAAATCGAGCATAAAATCGCGGAGTTTTTCGACGCCTTCAACAGGCATGGCGTTGTAGATCGAGGCCCGGCACCCGCCGACCGAACGGTGGCCCTTCAGTTCACACAGGTCTACGGCCGCCGCCTCGGCAAGGAATTTCTGGGTCAATTCGTCCGAGGACAATTTGAAGGGGACGTTCATCATCGAACGGCTTGCCGACTCGGCATGGGGGAGGTAAAAGCCCTTCGATTGGTCCACTGCGTCGTAGAGCATCCGGGCCTTCTTCCGGTTGATTTCCGCCATCTTCTCCAGGCCTCCGATTGTGTTCAGAAGCCAATCAGTCACCAGTTTCACGACGTAGATGGCAAAGGTGGGCGGGGTGTTCAACAGCGATTTCCCTTCGGCGAAGACCTTGTAGTTCAGCAGCGACGGCAAGTCCTCGGGCGACCGGGCAACCAGATCGTCGCGGATGATGACGGTCGTCACGCCGGCCGGCCCGGCGTTCTTTTGGGCGCAGGCGAACAGGAGCCCGTACTTCTCGATCGGCACCGGCCGGGAGAGGAAATCGGACGAGGAGTCGCAGATCAGCGGCACGCCGCCGACGTCCGGCTCGCGGGGATACTGCACGCCCTGGATGGTCTCGTTCGAGCAGATGTACGCGTAGGCGGCATTCGGATCGAACTTCAGTTCCTCGGCCTTGGGCACCCGATTGTAATTCCCCTCCTTGCCGTCCCAGACGATGCGGACCGAACCCTGGGTCTTCGCTTCGGCGGAAGCTTTTTTCGTCCAGGTGCCGGTGACCACGTAGTCGGCCGTTTTGCCCGAGTTCCGCAAAAGGTTCATGGGAATCATGCCGAACTGCAGGATCGCCCCGCCCTGCATAAACAGCACGCGGTAATTCTCGGGAACACCGTAGAGTTTTCGAATATTGGCTTCCGCCTCGTTGATGATTTTATCGAAGGTCTTCGAGCGGTGGCTGATCTCCAGGATCGAACACCCGGCGCCCGGAAAGGCCACCAAATCCCGCTGGGCCGCTTCGAGGACGGGGACGGGCAGAACGGCCGGGCCGGGCGAAAAATTGTAAACGCGCTTTTCCATGATCGGATCCTTTATGGACAATGGGCTTGAATGGCAAAACCCCATAATTTACCGAAAAACGCGGGAATGTACAGGGGGGGACGGACTTGGATCCGCAAGGCAAGATCGCCGTGGTGGCCGGACGGCAGACAGGGGAAGGGTAATGTCGGATTTTGGACTGTTTTACCACGTCATTCGTCAAAAAATCCTTTCCGGAATCATGGATTGAATTCCTGGGACCATCCCCATCGAAGATCAAGTGATCGAAAGCTTTTCGGCAGACTTTGCAGCTCTCCTGGCGAAGGCAGATCACTTGCGGGCCAAAATAAACCGGTTATTGTGGATGTTGGCGTCTCCGGCTAATCCACCCTGGTGCCCGTCAAATGTTGGACTTCCAACCGGGCATCTCAGGAAGAGGGTTTTTTATTTCCTTAGAGCCGCCGCCGCGGATGAAACGCTTGCTCCCCGATCTCTTTCTGGAGAAGAAGACCATGAAAGCCAATCTCCTTTTCATCTTGGCGCCGGCCGTAATGCTCTCAGCAATTGCGAATCTCCTCGCACAGGAACTCCCCCGGGGCGTTCCGGATCCGTTTCGTCTTACCGAACCCAAGAACTTCACGGCCCATCGCGCCTCGTCGAACAATCTCGATTGGAACTCGAACGACGACAGCAAACACCCGATCCCGGGCGAGACCACCGTCCTGGCCGATCTGCAAGGTCCCGGCATCGTGTCGCATCTTTGGATGACCATCGCCGACAACGAGTATGGCTGGCCCCGGTTGCTGCGGCTGCGGGTTTATTACGACGGGAGCCCGGTGCCCAGCGTCGACGCGCCGCTGGGCGATTTCTTTGCCGTCGGACACGGCGTCGAGAAGAAGGTCCGGTCCCTCATGGTCCGCGATAGTTCCGACGGCCGGGCCCGCAACTGCTATTGGCCCATGCCGTTCAAAAAGTCCTGCAAAATCACGGTGACCAACGAAGGCCGCCGCCGCGTGACCTGTTTGTATTACCACGTCGATTGGCAGAAGGTCCCGTCGCTTCCCGAGAAACCCCTGTACTTCCACGCGCGCTACCGGCAGGCCTTGCCGGCTCCTCCGGACGGCGGCACCTATGAATTCCTGAAAGCTTCCGGCAGAGGTCATTACGTCGGCACCGTCCTGTCGGTCGTACAGGCCGAACCCGGCTGGTTCGGCGAAGGGGACGATTTGTTCTGGGTCGACGGCGAGAAAAAACCGTCCATCGAAGGCACCGGGAGCGAAGACTACTTCAACGACGCCTGGGGCCTGCACGAAGACGACGGTCCGTATTACGGCGTGACCGTTGCCGAGGGCACCGGCCTCGGCTCGCGGATGACCGCCTATCGCTGGCACATGCTCGATCCGATCCCGTTCACGAAATCGCTTACGGTCGAGATCGAACATAAGGGCTGGACCTACAATGCCCAGGGCAGGGTCAAGTCCACCTTTGGAGAACGCACCGATCTGATGTCCAGCGTTGCGTTCTGGTATCAAGAAGGAATCGCCTTGGATCAACCTCCCGTACCCTACGGCTCGGCTCGTCTTCCCCAGGGAAATGCCCGGCAGATCGAAGTGGAGAAAGCATTAGCGGAAGTCAAGGCCGAAGGCGGCAAAGCGACCATCTCGCCGGAACTCTTCTGGTCCAAAGACGTCATTCTCTTCCAGGCCCAAGGCAAGGGTTCGAAGATCGAGATTCCTTTCGACGTCCCGGAAGAGGGCGACTACGAGATCTACACGGAAGTCGCGCAGGCCTCCGACTATGGCATCTACACGGTGTTGCTCGACGGCAAGTACCCGGAGGTCCCCCAACTCGAACACGAACCGGGCGCCGACGTTCGTCCGCAGACGCAGTTCGACGGCTACGCGCTGGAGACGTTCGTGGGCCTCGCTTACCAAGTGGGCTGGCCGCACCTGACCAAGGGCCGCCACACCCTGACTTTCGTCTGCCTCGGCAAGAACCAGGCGTCTTCCGGATACAACCTGGGCGTCGACGACATCATTCTCGCGAAGGTCGGCCCCGCCGCGTGGGCGGCCGCCGCCAACGTGAAAGAGCCCCGACTCCCGACCGGTGACGCCGCCGACCTTGGTCGTTTTCTGTCCGATCCGAATCCCGTCACCCGGGGTCTGGCGGCCCTGGCCTTGCGCGACAAGGGCCGGGAAGCGCTTCCCGCCCTGCCGGCGCTGATGGCGGCGCTCAAGGACGGCGATCCGGACGTTCGGTTCATGTCCGGCAACGCCATTGGGGCCATCGGCCGAGAAGCGGAGGCGGCCGTGCCCGCCCTCATCGCAGCCGCCTCGGTCAAGAATGAAGATGTCCGGGCCTTGCGTTCCTACGCCTTGGCGCTGGGCGCCATCGGTAAACCGGCCGCCGTCTCGGCCCTGCCGGTGTTGAAAGAACTGGCCAAGATCCCCCGTGTGCGCTGGGCCGCCGAGGCGTCGATCAAGAAACTCGAATAGCCTGATCGGATCCCCCGTTGATCTCCAGCCTGCTCTTGATCTTGTCGGTCACCTGGTGCAGCAGCGGATCGATCAAGCCGGCGAACTCCCTGCCGTTTTTGTCGGCGTCGCTGTTGAACAGGACGGCCCACGTGAAGCCGTCCGCACGGCAAACCAACATCGTCGAACTGCCCGCCAAGAGACCGAAGTGCCATTTCGTGCACTTGCCCGGTTGTCCCGCGGCCGGCCGCACGTTCCAGCCGCAGGCATAATACGTGCTCTTTGGCCGGCCCGTCGGATCGTGTCCGACCGGTCCGGGTGGAGGAGCGAGCATGAAGCGAATGCTTTCTTCCTTCAGGATTGGGCATTTACGGGGATTTTCCAGGGCGGCGGCAAAACGGACCAGATCGACGGCCGAAGCAATCCAACCCCCATTGGCGTCCATCGTTTCGATGCACTCGACGCCGTAGGGCAGCGGCGCCGGTTGGCCGATCCCCGGGCCGGAGATGGCGCGGCCGGTCCGTTGCCGGCTGTCATAGTATTTCACTTCGCCGGGGGCGCGGTCGGCCAACAGATTTTTTCCCAGCCGCATGTCGCCGATGCCCAGCGGAGCGAGGATCCGCTCGGACACGAACTCGTGGTAGGGTTTCTTCGAAACGGCCTCAATCACGCGGCCCAGCACGCAGTAGCCGAAATTCGAGTAGGCGTAGGCCGTCCCGGGGACAAAATCCAACGGCTTCCCCAGCGTGTAGCGGATGATGTCTTCGGCGCAGATCGGCAGGGGTATTTTGAGCTTCTTCGCCACCTCCTCGGCCG
Organism: Pirellulales bacterium; assembly: GCA_016936015.1. GTDB lineage: Bacteria > Planctomycetota > Planctomycetia > Pirellulales > Thermoguttaceae > JAFGPV01. The sequence continues at coordinate 23,921 of JAFGPV010000141.1, read as the reverse complement.
TCGCGGCGCCCATCGGGTCGAACGATTTGCCGCGGTCCCAGCCGCCCGTATGTTGCAGGCAATGACGCACGCGGATCTCGCGCCAGTTGGGGTCCATTCGGCTTTCCGGCTCTAAATACGGCTCCAGATGCAGCAGCGGCAGCACCCGGTCGTCGAGCTTGAGCTTGCCTTGTTCGACCAGGCACATAACCGCCGCGGCCGTAAACGGTTTGCTCAGACTGGCGATGCGGAACAGCGAACCGGTCCGGACGCGTTCCCGCGCTTCCCGGTCGGCGTAACCGAAACCGCTTGCGAAGATCGGACGGCCGTGATGCGCCACCGCCAAAGCAGCGCCGGGCGGATGGTGTTCCCGCATGAAGGCCGTCATCAAGTCGTCGTATGCCGCGAATTTTGCAGAGTCGGGACCGGCAACTCGGTCATTCGCCTGCGCTCCGCAAATCCCCAAGGCCGCTCCCTGGGCAACCGTAATCAAAAACTGACGCCGACTCGGATGCTGCGACATAGTAGGACCTAAGCACACAATCAATATATCGCTTCCTTATACCGGCAACCAGAGGGATTCCCCTTAAGGGGGTTGGAATATCATTGACTCTTTCCATCTTCAATCATTTCCCCGAGGGGTGGCCAAAAACTTGGCTTGCAGGAATGGCGAAAATGATATAGTATACACATGTGTATATATTCAAAAAAATGGTTCTTTGATAATTCAATCCCGTGATGATACCTCCCCGGTGATACTCTGCGCCTTTTGCCCTCGCTCCATAACGTCGGCTTCGGATCGTGAAGAGACATCAACCTTTCCTGGGGGCCTTCCGTGCTTTTTCGCTTCTTGATGACCAACTCCTGGTGAAGGATCTTCCCTTGAACTCCATTCCCTGCGAGTGAGGGGTGCTAAGTATCGTGAATTGCCCGTTTGCCGCCCTCATTGACCAAAAACAGCCCGTCCAACCGATCCCAATTTATTGCCCATTATGGGATTACATCATTCTCCACCGCCTGGTGAACATTTAACTTCCACCGCTCCTCGCCCCTAATCCGGTGGTATATTTAAGTATCCGTTTGTACTAGGAAGACAGGTTTTTCGGACCCCGACGCGGGGGCTGGGCATGAGTGAATGGTTTTCGTTCTCGCTGCTGTATTATCTGAGCGAATGGGCCGTTCGCGTGGTGATGCTCTTTGTCATCCCGCGGCGGCGGCATCCGAGTGCGGCCATGGCCTGGCTGCTGGTGATTTTTTTTCTGCCCTGGCCGGGGCTGGCGCTGTACTGGCTGATCGGCAGCAACCGGCTGCCCCGGCGGCGGATCATGCAGCACACGCGGATGCTCGACCGGCTGCGGGCGGCCTCGCAACGGCTGGAGAAGTATCCCAACATCGGCCGGCCGGAACTGGGATCCCGGGCGATGGAGGCGGTGAAACTGGCCGAGCACCTCGGCTACATGCCGATCCTCGGCGGGAACGACGTCGAACTGATCGCCGAGACCGAGACGTTCATCGATCGGCTGACGGCCGACATTGACGCCGCCCGATCGCATGTCCACCTGCTGTTTTACATTTTTGTTGGCGACGGCACGGGGCAGCGGGTGATCGACGCCTTAACGCGGGCGGTCCACCGCGGCGTGAAGTGCCGCGTGCTGGTCGATGGGGTCGGCTCACGGCAGTTGTTGAAGCGTTGGGGCAAGAAGATTCGGGCCGAGGGGATCGAGCTGCACGAGGCGCTGCCCGTGGGTATCTTCCGCCGCCGGATGGCCCGGCTCGACTTGCGGAACCACCGCAAGCTGGCCGTCATCGACGGCCGGATCGGATATACCGGCTCGCAAAACATTGTCGACGCGGGCTACGGGCATAAGGACCTGGCGTGGCACGACCTGATGCTCCGGCTCCGCGGGCCGATCCTGCTGGAATTGCAGGAGATGTTCGTGACCGATTGGCACTTTGAGACCGACGAGGTGCTGGACGACGAAACGATCTTTCCCGATCCCGAGCCGGCCGGGGCGATCGCGGTGCAGACGCTGCCCAGCGGTCCGAACTATCCCACGGAAAACTACCAGCGGATGGTGGTGGCGGCCATTCACGCGGCCGAGCGCCGGGTGACGATCACCACGCCGTACTTCGTGCCCGACGATCCGTTCCTACAGGCCCTGGAAACGGCCGTGCTCCGCGGCGTGGAAGTCGAACTGGTCATGCCGCGGAAGCTGGATCAGCGCCTGGTGGCCGCGGCCTCGCGGTCGTATTGGGACGACCTGCTGGAGATGGGCGTTAAGCTCTATCTCTACGACAAGGGACTGCTGCACGCCAAAACGATGTGCGTGGACGAGAGCATCGCCTTCATCGGATCGAGCAATTTCGACATCCGCTCGTTCGCCCTGAACTTCGAGATCAACCTCCTGTTCTACGGCCGGGAGGTTGCCGCGCAGCTCCGCCGGCAGCAGGATCTCTACCTGCGGGACTCCTTTCAACTGACGGCCGACCGCTGGGCACAGCGGCCGACGTCGAAAATGCTTTTCCAAAACATCGCCCGGCTGCTCAGCCCGCTGCTGTAGGGTCTTTGATTGACCCGCAAGAGAGGAAATGATAGGATATTCATTATGGCAACGAACGGATCAATTACTACTGCGGAACAGCTTTTCAACGCACCCGATTTGGGGCGATGCGAGTTATTACGGGGGGAGTTAAGGATGATGTCACCAGCAGGATCGCGTCACGGGTGGGTGGTGGTGTACCTCACGCTTAAGATTGGGGACTTTGTCGTGGATCGCGACTTGGGGGCGGTGTTTGGGGCGGAAACCGGTTTTCTGATCGGACGGGATCCCGATACGGTCCGCGCCCCGGACGTGGCCTTCGTGACCGCCGCCCGGCTGCCCGAGGAACTTCCCGAGGGATTTTTTCCGGGGCCTCCCGACCTGGCCGTGGAGGTCCTCTCGCCCGGCGACCGCGCCGGCGAAGTGACGGCCAAGGTGCAAGATTGGCTGCAAGCGGGCGCCCAAGCGGTGTGGGTCGTCGATCCGAAAACCAAAACGGTAACGATCTATCGCGACCGGCAAAAAATCACGATCCTCTCGGCCGGGGAAGAGCTGGGCGGCGAGGAATTCCTGCCGGGATTCCGCCTGGCGGTGGCCGACGTCTTTGGCCCTCGCTGATTTTCATAACGGATGAAGACCGCGACCGCCGGTCGCGGCTTTATGAGCGCTGGGCTGCCTCCCATTTTTCTTCCGCGGCGCTGCGGCGGGAGTATCGGGGAAAAAGCTGCCAGAGGTCGTCGCGGCGGCCGGCGGCGTAGTCCCGGGCGGCCAATCGGGCAACGTGCCGGGCCTGCGGATGCCAGAGCGGCTCGGGCAAGACCGTCAGGTGGCCGGGAATCAGTGCGAGGAGTTTACCCAACACCGGACCGGCGATCATCCCGCCGGGGGCCAGTCCCTGAAGCCACCGTTCCGCCGGCAGGAGTTTTTCAACACCTTGGGGGCGAAACCAGCCGTCGGGGGCGGGGAGAAAGGTTTGAGTAATCAGGTCGCCGCGTTGAGCGTCCAGGGCGACGTGAAGGGGGGAAGGGGTTGTTATTAACGTCTTCTGATGCACTACCGCAGCCGAGGCCGGGGACGGCTCGGCTCGCTCCTCTTGCCCTTTTCCGATCCCGGCGGCGATGGTTTCCAGGGTGTCGATGCCCAGGATTTCGGCCCCCACGGCGTAGGCGAAGGTCTTGGCCGTGGTCACACCCACCCGCAGGCCGGTGAACGAGCCGGAACCGACCGTGACGGCCACCAGATCCACGTCCTGCGGTGTCCAATCGACTTGCCCAAGCAATTCGACGATGGCCGGGACCAGGGATTGGGCGCTCCGCTGTCGGGGGTTTAATTGCACCTCCTGCAGGAGGTTCGCACCATCATGGGCCGCTACGCTGCCGCCGCTTGAACTGGTTTCCAGGGCAAGGATATGCATGAGTTTAAGGGGAAAAACCGGGCAATCTTGGCCCTCGGCGGGTCGCCGGGGGCCGGCGGCTCTCGACTTGACGCTATCTTATTGTAACAATACACTTAGAGAGCGTGTTAGCGGCCTCTCCTGAGGATTGCCCCTAATTCCCCCCCTCCATATTCTGTCCAGACCCCAACCGGTCGGTGCGGTGTGAAACGAGCGATCATCAGCGATATCCACAGTAACCTGGAATCTCTCCAAGCGGTTCTGGCCGACATCCGAGACCAAGGCATTAAGGATATTTACTGCCTGGGAGACTTGGTCGGCTACGGGCCGAATCCCTGCGAAGTGATCGACGAGATCATGAAATGCCCGATGTGCCTGCTGGGCAACCACGACCAGGGGGCGCTGTTCGATCCGGAGGGATTCAACACCGGGGCGGAACGGGCGATTTTTTGGACCCGCGCCCAACTGGAAAACGGCAGCGGCTCGGTCCAAATGCGGCAGCAGCGATGGGACTTTTTGGGGGAACTTCCGCGGAACTTCCAGGAGTTGGAGGGAAAGCGGCTGTTCGTGCACGGTTCCGCCCGCAATCCTCTGAACGAGTACGTCTTTCCCGAGGACATTTACAACAAGCGGAAGCTGGAGAAGATCTTTGCGCTGATCTCGCAGCACGCCTTTCAGGGACACACCCACGTGCCGGGCGTCTTTACCGCCGGCGAGAACTTCAATTTCTTCAGTCCCGAGGAATTGAACTTCGAATACCGCCTCGGCCGGGAGAAGGCGATGATCAACGTCGGTTCCGTGGGGCAGCCCCGCGACGGCAATCCCCGCGCCTGCTACGTCGTCTTGGAAGACGAGGTGGTGCGTTTCCGCCGCGTGGACTATGATTACGAGAAGACCATCGCCAAGATTTACGACGTTTCGGACCTCGACAATTTCCTGGGCGATCGGCTCCGCGACGGGCGATAATTCGGGGCGGCGGCACAGACGCGTAGGTTACGCTTCCGCATATCCTTTCAGTTGTTATGCTGAAGTATTACTTTTCGGTTGTTATGCTGAAGCATAACCTACTTGGCTTTGCAGTAGGGTGCGTGAAACGCACCAGAATTCGTCGGTCGTCGGTCGTTTGTCGTCGGTCCTAGGAACAAAAACCACCGGCGACAAACGACCGACGACCAACGAAAATAATTGGTGCGTATCCCGCACCCTATAAAGTTAAAGATACCCATGGAACGCCGTTTCGTAATCTTTCTGGTGTTATCCTTCCTGTTCATGGCGGGCTACATGGCCCTGTTGAACAAGTTTCGGGGACCGGAGCCGCAGCCGCCGGCCGCCGCGAAGCCGGAAAAGCCCGGCCCGGCGCCCGCCGAGAAAGAGAAGGAGGCCGTGAAAGACCCGGAGGCGGTCCAACCGGAAAAAGCGCCGGAAAAACCCGAACCGCAGAAACCCGCTCCCCTGCCCGAGGCAAAAGCCAAGGAGAAACCGCCCGAGGTGCAGCCGCCGCCGGAGCCGATTGTGGCGGAACAGTGCGGCACGCTCGGCTCGCTCGATCCGCAATCGGGCTACCGAATGCTGGTCACGTGGACGAACCGGGGGGCGGCGATCCGGCGGATCGAACTCAACAGCCTCCGCTACTGCGACATCGACGACCGCAGCGGTTATCTCGGGTACCTCGTGATGGACCAGAGCGACAAAAAGGCGGGCTGTCGGGTGCAGGCGGTCGGCCCGGGGACGCCGGCGGCCGAAGCCGGACTAAAATCCGGCGACCTGATCAAGGAACTGAACGGGCGACCGGTCACTTCGGCTTCCGCCTTGGAAACGGCGCTGGAGAAGACCCGGCCCGGGGAGAACGCGGCGCTGACGATCGCCCGGGGCGGAAAGCAGCAGGAACTTCAGGTCACGCTCCGCCGCCGCCCCCTGGAAGTGGTTCGGCCCGAGGGGGACGATCCGCCTTCGATGCTGATGACCCTCCAGCAGTTCGGCGAGGAGAAAATCAATGACGACGAAAAGAAACCCGAGACGAATTTAAGCCGGGAACTCAAGGGCGTTTCGCTCCGCAGCCGCACCTGGCGGGTGGTGCGGTCCTCGGCCGAGGAGGTCGTCTTCTCGCGGACGCTGCCGCAGGCCGGGGTGGAGGTTTTCAAGACCTACCGCCTGGCGAAGGCGCCGCCCGAGGCGATCGGCAATCCCGATTTTCCCGCCTACCATCTCGATCTGGAAATCAAGATCGTCAACCACGCCGAGCAGGCGCAGAACGTGGCCTATCGCCTCGACGGTCCCACCGGCGTGGTAATGGAGGGCGCCTGGTACGCCTACAAGGTGAGCCGGAATTGGGGCGGGGCGGGTCTGCGCGATTACCTGATCCGCTTTGAGGGAAAAGATCCGGAAATGGTCCCCCCCGCCAAGATCGCCAAGCACGACGTCGGTCCGCCGCAGGCCGGGGAATCGGTGGCGTACGTCGGCGTCGACGCCCAATACTTCTCGGCGATGCTGATCCCGCAGAAGCAAAATCCCGGCGACATCTGGTTCGCCTCCTCGCAGTCGCTGCTGGTGGGCCCGGTCGATGAAAAACATCTCGACCGGACCGACGTTTCCTTCCGCGTTACGAGTCTGGCGAAGAAACTGAATCCGGAGGAGTCGCTGACCCAAAAATTTCAACTCTTCGCCGGTCCGAAAAAGCCGTCCCTGCTGGCCGGCTACGGGCTGGATCAATGCGTCTATTACGGCTGGTTCGGCTGGGTCGCCAAGCCCATGCTCTCCATCCTTCATACCTTCTACATGCTGTTGCCGAACTACGGGATCGCCATCATCCTGCTGACGGTGTTGGTCCGCAGTTGCATGTTCCCCCTGAGCGTCAAGCAGACCCTCGGCGCCCAGAAGATGCAAATGATCCAGCCCGAGATGAAGAAAATCATGGAGAAGTACAAGAAGGATCTGGAGGGCCGGACCAAGGCGATGCAGGAGTTGTACCGTAAGCATAATTACCATCCCGCCAGCGGCTGCCTGCCGATGTTCATCCAACTGCCGATCTTCCTCGGGCTGTACCGGGCCTTGATGGTGGACGTGGAACTCCGCGACGCCCCGCTCTTAAGCCACGCCGTCCGTTGGTGCTCGAACCTCGCGGCCCCGGACATGCTCTTCAATTGGACCGGCTTCATGCCGACGATGCTGACCGAAGGGCCGGGCTTTTTCGGGATCTGGCTCGGGCCCTATTTCAACATCCTGCCGATCGTGACCGTGTTCTTGTTCCTCTGGCAGCAGAAAAAGATGATGCCGCCGGCCACCGACGATCAGCAGGCCATGCAGCAGAAGCTGATGAAGTTCATGATGATTTTCATGGGCGTCCTGTTCTTCAAGGTCGCCAGCGGGCTGTGCGTTTACTTCGTCGCCACGACGCTGTGGGGCATCGGCGAGCGGAAATTCCTGCCCAAAAAATCGGAAGACGGCGCCGCCCCGCCGCAACAACCTTCCCGCCCGTGGTGGCGGTCCTGGTTCGGCTCCGACGGCGATGCTGATCCGGCCCGCAGAAGAAAAGAACGAAGGAGGAAAGGATAAGGTGGAGGAGAAAAGCCGCTTGCGGCTTGGCTATGACAAATGTCAAATGACAAAAGTGGGAAATCCTTTACCTCCCTCATCCCTTCCATGTATTGTCTGATCGATACGATTACGGCCGTGGCCTCGCCGCCGGGGGGAGCGGCGCGGGGGATCGTGCGGCTCAGCGGGCCGACGGCCCGCGACTGCGCCGCCGCCTGCTTTCAACCGCGGGAAGGTTCCACTTTGGCCGCTTTGGGTGCCACTACTGACTTGTCCAGCAGTGCCGACGGTGTTCCCTCGCCCCGGGCTATTGCGGGAATCGTCACTCTCGACGGTTTTTCCTCCCCCCTGCCCTGCGAGGCCTACTTCTGGTCCGAGGGACGGAGCTACACCGGCCAGGCGATGGTCGAGTTCCATACCTTCGGTTCACCGCCGCTTTTGGAAGCCTTGGTGCAAACGCTCTGCGCCCTTGGGGCGCGGCCGGCCCGGCCGGGTGAATTCACGCTCCGCGCCTTCCTCAGCGGGCGGATCGACCTCACGCAGGCCGAGGCCGTACTCGGCGCGATCGACGCCGCCGGCGACCGCGATTTCGAGGCGGCGCTCCGACAGCTCGCCGGCGGTTTCTCTGGGCCGCTCCGCCAACTCCGGCAGCAACTTTTAGAACTGCTGGCCCGGCTCGAAGCGGGTTTCGACTTTACCGACGAGGATATCGCTTGTATCACGCCTGACGAACTGCGGACGCAAATCCAGGCGGCGGGAAAACAAGTTTCCGAAATGCTCGACCGGCTGGCCGGACGAACGGTCTCGGAGCCGGCGGTCCGGATCGTCTTCGTCGGGCGGCCGAACGTCGGCAAGAGCAGCCTGTTCAACGCCATGATCCGCCGTACGGGGGCGATCGTCTCGCCTCGGCCCGGAACCACCCGCGATTACCTCGCCGCGGAAGGAAGCCTCGGCGGCGCGCCCTGCGTGTGGATCGACACCGCGGGCATCCAGGTAGAAGAAATTTTGCTGGAAAAAGAACCTGGCTCGGCCGACGCCTCCGCCCAAGACGCCGCCCGGCGACAGCATGAAACAGCCACCCTCTCCCTGCTCTGCCTGGAAGCCGGCCGGCTCCCGGACGTCTGGGAGCAAAAGACCTTGGCCCGGCTTGCGGGATTACCCCACCTGGTCGTGCTGACGAAAGTCGATCAACGCCCCCGCGGTGTCCCACCCCAAAGTCGAAGCGGCGTCCCGCCGCATTCCGATTCCACGGAAACACAAAGCGGAAAAATGCCGCTTCTAATTGCGGACGCCCTCCCCACCAGCAGCCTGACGGGGGAGGGAATCGAGGAGTTGCGCGCCGCCCTCTCCCGGCTCCTCCGCAACCCCGCTGCATCCGAAGCCGATGCGGCGCCGTGCACCGCCGCCCGCTGCCGACAGTCGCTCCTCAGAGCCGCCGCGTCGCTCCGCCGGGCGGCGGAACTTGCTCGGAAGACTGTCCCAATTATTGCGCAACAAAAAGAGGAATATCCCCCCCTAAGTGAAGAACTGATCGCCTTGGAAATCCGTTCCGCTCTGGAAGAACTGGGGCGCGTCGTCGGCACAGTGTACACTGAGGACATTCTCGACCGGATCTTCAGCCGGTTTTGCATTGGAAAATGAAGCGGCAGAATGCTTTTCCCGATAAAAAGGCGGCAAACGGTGAAGTGACTCTTGCGAGTAGGGAGTGGGGAAAACTCTATCCCGCGAAGCCTGAAGGAGCTTTGAAGAAAATTGTTTCGCCATTTCGCCACCCCCCCTAATTATTTAAGCATAGTCACACAATCAGGTTGTATATCTGCCCCTTTTCCAACCCGTTATTGGTATTTTATATCCGCCTATATTGGTTACAAGGAAGCTCTGGGATGGGGAAATTTTCGGGGAAAAATAATTTTGCTTGACTTAACGTTAAGTTAGTGTATTCTAAAATATGACTTAACGTTATATCTCTTAGGCAACGAATTTCCTGTTGGGACGTTTTTAGCATAAATCAGCAATTCATCACAAATTGCCTGAAGGATTGAGAAGAAACGCCGTTGTAGTCCGCTAATTGCAGGGGCTGCATGACTTTTTTTGAGACTATTCCTTTTTCAAGGGAGGTAGCGTGGTGGAGTTGGATTCGCTTTTTTCGGGGTAGTGCGTAATTGTGCATCATGTGTTCCACCATCCCTTCTTTCTTTTTGGAGTACGTCTTATGAATGCAAGAAACAGGTTTCTTGGCAGCGGATTGGTGCTGCTGGCGGCGGCAGTCTGCCTGGTATGCACCTCGGCGTATGCCGACTTGGCCATCCCCATCCTTTCCAACCCGGGATTCGAAGAGCCCTTCTTAGGCTCCCCTTACTTTTCGTGGAACCCAGGCACTGCCGGGGGTTGGACTTACACGTCGTCGTTGGCGCTTCTCGGGTCTAGCGGCTGCCTTGGGGGCAATGCCACTGCCAGCTCAGGCTACCAATTTTTCGCCATTAACAACCAGGGCAACGACGAGATCTGCTCCGCATCGGCTACCCTGCAAAACCTCACGCCCGGCGTCACTTACACGCTGAGCTTCGGGGCCAAGGGCTGGGACATCGGGAGCGGCTGGACGGCCGATCCCTTCCACGTCTCGCTGGATGGTACGGATCTTAGCTTCAGCGGCAACACCACGATCACTCCGGCAATCACCGCCGAGTATAACACTTATTCAACCACGTTCACGGCCACCGCCCCGACGGCGACGCTGACGATCGCCGACTATGGCCTCCAGCCGGGGCTGGCGTTATCGTTCGTCGACGACCTCAAGCTTTCACTGGCCAATCCCGGTGCAAACCTGGTGACGAACGGTTCCTTTGAGACTCCCGCGTACGAAACGGTCACCCACGCTCTTAATGAGACAGGAGCCGGCTGGACGTTCACCAGCGTCGAGAGCTCCCTCGGCGTCGGCCTCGTTGGATCCGGCATCGATCGCGGGGATCCTTACGGCATCAATTCCAATAGCGTGCCGTTTTCGGGAGATCAGCAGGCGTTCTTACAAGGACAAGATCCTGAAGGCGGAACGTGCAGCATCTCGCAAGTGGTGTCCGGCTTCGTGGTGGGACAGCAATATCAATTGTCGTTCCAAGCGGAGGGAATGACCTATAGCGTCTATGCCTCTGGCAGCCGTTTATATGAGGGCAATCCCTTCACCGTCACGATTGACGGCAATCCCGTCACCTTCGGCGGCGTAGACAAGACCTTGGTCGATCCCTCGGCCGCGTACGAGTTCTACGTCAGCGACCCGTTCACGGCGACCAGCGAGACCATGGAGCTGTTGTTTGCGGACCTCGCTAATCAACCTTACTACCACGTGGCCGTGATCGACGACGTGGCCATCACCGTCATTCCGGAACCGGCTTCGATCATCCTCCTGATCGGCGCGGCCCTGGCCGGCGGCCTGCTGTGGCTCCGTCGGCGATAGAACTCGCTATAATTGACGTCGTTCTCCGGTTTGCCGAGTTGTCGGCATCATGGTGAACGCCGCTTATTCGCCCCGCTTCCCGGAACGCCGTTCCGGGAAGCGGGGTAAATTCTGAAACGCCTGATTTACCAAGCATTTCCTTTTTTCTACGGAAACGATCTCATGAGTCCCATTCGGCTTCAATTTCCCGGCGTCCTGATCTTCGTTCTCGCTGGAGCCCTGGGAGTTCTCGCCGCCTCCCCGGCGGCGGGAGTCGCCCCGCTCCGCATCATGCCCCTGGGCGATTCGATCACCGCAGGATACACGGACAATCCTACATGGAACGTGCCCTTCGGGTTCGGTTACCGCAGCGGATTATCTACTCGGCTGACCGATGGGAGCTACTATTTCCAGTTCGTAGGCAATTCTCCCGAACCGTGGAACGGCGTGTTTGGTGTACCAAAGTACGTGTCCTCCCCCGACCTGCGGCCCCTCGACCAGGATCATCACCGCGGCTACGGCGGCTGGGGCGTCGATGAGATTTACAACAATATTGACAACTGGCTGAACGACGACGATCCCGACGTGATCCTGTTGATGATCGGCATCAACAACATCGCGGAATACAGCACCGGGAATCCCACGACGCTCGAAGGCAAACTCAATAACCTTGTCAATAAGATCGTGACCCGCAAGCCCGACGCCCATCTGATCGTCGCGCAAATCACTCCCTATGCAGGTTATACCGGACAGATCGTCAATTACAACAGCTACATCAAAAATGCGATGGTTCCTTATTACGCCAGTCACGGCAAGAACGTCACCACGGTCGATCAGTATTCCAATTTCCTGACCCCGGGTGGAGCGATCGATACCAGTTTGTATTCCAACGGCATCAACCACCCCAATGCCCTCGGGTACGACCGTATGGCGCAGACTTGGTACGAAGGAATCCAGGCCGTGGTCGTCCCGGAACCTTCGACCTTGGTTTTTCTGGCGATGGGGTTGTTCAGCGCCGCGATCTACTTTCGGTGCCGTAGATCATTGGAAACCACGGAGATGCAAACGCCGACATTTTCTTATCCTTCGGGGCGTGCGGTGCACCCGGATTGTTGGATGCCCGGCTGATTGATTTTTTCGCGCCGCTACCGCCCGGGCGTTTTGTCGGAGTTTCTTATTTGCAGGATCCGGCGGCCGGTACGCCGTTCTACAAATGCCCAGAAACTATTCTCCGTTTGCACGGCTCTCGTCATTGATCCGAAGCGGCCCCTGACGGACCAATATCCAAATGGAGAATGATTTTTGGACAATATCGTAATGAAACGCCGGCGGCGGTCATTTAGAATGAAAATGGGCAAGAGAACCATAGAGTATCGTGTAATTATTTGGATCGATCCAGTTTGAAGGGAGGTAGCGCCGCTGCACGACAAGGTTTGTTTATTGGCGGATCGTCTTGCCGTACATCACGTTTGCCACCATCCCTTCGTTCTCAAGCATGCCCAGATGAACACAAGAATCAGGTTCTTCGGCATCGGAACGCTGCTGTCGGCAGCGACTGTCTGTCTGTTTTGGCTCCGTCGGCGATAGTTGTCATCCACTATGATTTGACATCGTTCGCGAGCCGGCCGGTTCCTCGGCGGCATCGCAAAACACGCTTGTTCACCCCGCGTCCCGGAACGCCTTTTCGGGACGCGGGACATCATTCTCCTTCCATCAATTTTTGAGATCCCGCCATGAAGAAAATCACCTGCCTCGTTCTTTTTATCCTGATCACGTCCTCCGCCGCCACGGCCTCTGCAGCGATCGTACCCCGCTTGATCAACGGGGAGTCGCTCAATCTTTGCGCGATCGGCACGAGCGTGACCTTATACTACGGCAGCGCGCCCCCTAATTGGCGCTGGTTCGAGCAGACCGGTAGCTGGCTGGACTCTCTCTACCCGGGCCAGGTGACGCTCTCGAATCGCGCCGTCGGAGGGGCGTACTCCAATTCGACCAATCCCCGCGGCGGTTTCCTGCAAATGCACGACGTGCTGGACAACGACGACCCCGACGCCATCTTCATCGAGTTCGCCATCAACGACGCGGCTGTAATGACGGTGGCGCAGTCAAAATACAATCTGCAATACATGATCAATACCATTAATACCTGGGCAACGGACCACAGCAAGCAAGTGGACATCGTGATCTGCACGATGAATAACTGCGGCCCTACGCTTGCTGCAACGCGTCCCTACCTTGCCGATTTCTATCAGGGTTACCGCGACGTGGCCGCGGACAACGGATTGCTGCTGATCGACAACTATCCGAATTGGGTGAATTTGTACAACACGAATTTCACGCTGTGGCAGACTTACGTCCCGGACGATATTCACCCGTCCGGCGCGGGCAACACGGCCATCATTCTCCCCGAGGTGCAAGCCTCCCTGATGTCGGAAGTGCCCGAGCCGAGCACGTGGGCGTTATTGGCCCTGGCCGGCCTGGCCCTGGCCTGGCGCCGCCGCTGGAGGGCGTAATCAGTTTCTATCGGCATTGAAAAAAACCGGTGAGCAAGTGTGCGGTGTCCCTTAATGTGTGGAATCCGAATGGGATTGTCTCGTAAGCGTCAAAAACTCGCCATCGCCTATCTCAGCCCCAATACCACTGCCGAACCCCGTTGTTAGTCTAACTCCTCACACCGGACGAGCTTCGATCGCACGGCCAGGGCTACCCCAAAGAAGGGCCTATATGCTTCACAGCCGAAACGAAGTTATTGGATGCCCATTGCGGCTTTCTTCATGCCCTCTTCCAACTTGCTGATTTCCTCGGGCGACAACTGCGGACGGTCGATCTTGATCGTCAGCTTGTTGAACTTCGCGGTCAGCGGGAACGGCGGCAGATAGTCGCTATCGTTCACACCGGTGATCGTGTCCGAGCCGATGTCGAAGCTCTCATCCCACTGCAGGATGATGGGGATCGTTCTCTCCATCCGTTTCGTGTCGACCACCTTGCCGTCCACCTTCAGCGTGCCGGCGCCGCCCTTGCCGATGCCGGAGAAGTTGTTGAACGCCATCGTGCCGACGCCGAGCCCGTCGTACTTGAAGTCGAACTCGATGACGTGCCGGCCGGGCGTGAGTGCCTGGGGGGCTTCCCACTTGACCCACGCCAGATCGATCAGATTCCAGCAGAACACCGGCTTGCCCTTGAGCAGGTAGAAGCCCCAGCCGGCAAATCGCCCGCCGGAGGTCGCGATCATGCCCTCGGCGCCGCCCTCCGGCACGATGATGTCCGCCGTGAGGCTGTAGGAGGTGTTGAGCAGATAAGGCGCATCGCCCTGCGGCACGCCGGTCATCGGCCGCGTGTAGACCAGCTCATCCAGGCCGGCGGTGAGGCTGGGACGCGCCGACGCGACTCTGGCTCCCACCGACGCATCCAGCGGGAAGACCTGGTACTTCTTGGCCTCCTCGACGAACCTCTTGCGCATCTCTTCGACCTTCTCCGGATGCTGGGCGGCGATATCCTCGGACTGGTTGAAGTTGTTGGTCAGATCGTAGAGCTGGAACACTTGATTGTTGAGCGGATCCGGGTTGGCCGGGCTGAACGCGTCCCAGGGCACGCGGTTGACCTTAGTGCTGAGCAACCAGCCGTCGTGATAAAGCGCCCACTGACCCATCATTTCGAAGTATTGCGTCTTGTGCCGGGAAGGCGCTTTGGCGTTCTCCGCGTCGAACGTGTAGGCAAAGCTGGTGCCCTCGATGGGCTTCTGCTTGATGCCGTCCACGTATTCAGGCGCGGGGATGCCGGTAGCTTCGAGCAGCGTCGGCACGACGTCGATGTCGTGGATGAATTGCTCGCGAAGGCCGCCCTTGTCTTTGATGCGCGCCGGCCAGGAGACGACCATGTTCTGGTTGATGCCGCCGAGCCGGGAGGCGTTCTGTTTGAACCAGTCGAAGGGGGTGTCGAACGCCCACGACCAGCCCGCCGACATGTGGTTGTATGCGAATTCGGTGCCCCAGGCGTCGTAGAACTTCATCTGCACGTCCACCGGCGGGTGGATGCCGTTGAAGAACGCGACCTCGCTGAACGTGCCTTCCGGCGCGCCTTCGGCGCTGGTGCCGTTGTCGCCGTTCTGGTAGATGATCAGCGTGTTGTCGATTTTGCCCAGGTCTTCGAATGCCTGAATCACGCGGCCGATCTCGTGGTCGTTGTAGGCCACGTAGGCGGCGAACACCTCGACCTGGCGGATGAAGAGCTTCTTGGCCTCGGGCGAGAGCTTGTCCCACGGCGTGAGGATGTCGCTGGGCCAGGGCGTCAATTGTTCGTTCTGCGGAATCACGCCGAGCCGCTTCTGATTGGCGAAAATGCGCTCTCGCAGCTTCTCGTAGCCGTCGTCGAACAAGTGCATCGCGTGGATCTTATCCACCCACTGCTTCGGCGGGTGGTGCGGCGCGTGCGAGGCGCCGGGCACGTAATAGAGAAAGATCGGCTGCCTGGGGTCGGTCTGGTGAATCCGGTACATCCAGTCTATGGCGTCGTCGGCCATCGCGGTGACCAGGTTCCAGGAGGGCTCCTTGCCGGTCACCGGCCAGACTTTCGCCTTGGGATCTGACCGATCCATCTTCAATGTGCCTTCGTGACCGATCCACGGGTAGATCTGCGTCGTGTTGCGGAACAGGTTCGGCCCCCACTGGTTGGCGTCGCCGCCGACGAACCCATAGAAGTAGTCGAAGCCCATGCCGGTCGGCCACTGGGTGAACGGTCCAACCTGGCTGGCCTGGTAGGTTGGCGTGTTGTGATCCTTGCCGAACCAGCTCGTCGCATAGCCGTTGTCGCGGAGGATGCGGCCGATCGTCGCGTTGTCCACGCCGATCACGCTGTCGTAGCCCGGGAAACCCGTGGCCTGTTCGGCGATGACGCCGAAGCCGACCGAGTGATGGTTGCGGCCTGTGATGAGCGCCGCCCGCGTCGGCGAGCACAGCGCGGTGGAGAAGATCCGGTTGTAGCGCAATCCATTGGCCGCGATGCGGTCCATGCTCGGAGTCGGGATGACGCCGCCGAACGTGCTGGGAACGCCGAAGCCGGCGTCGTCGGTCATGATCAGCAGGATGTTGGGCGCGCCATTCGGCGGCACCACGCGGGGCGGCCACCAGGATTTCGAGAATAACGCGTCCTCCTTGATCACCCCGCCGAATTTCGGCGCCGGCGGCGGGAGTTGCTTGCCGCTGATGGTCGTGGTGGCGTTGGGCGAGCCGGGCGCGCCGGTGGTCTGCTGCGCCATGGCCAACTTGGCCGGAGGCAACAACAGCATCGCCATGACGGTACCGTAAAAAACGCCGCCGGGAGAACGAAAGGATTTTGCATACTGGTTCATGGTCTCCTCCAATGGCTAAAGACGAGTTGATGCACGGTTCCGTGGAGATTTTTTATTGATTGATCAATAGGAAAAGCATCGGCTGAAGTTGTCGGCTCTCCTGCCGCCGTGAGAAATCGAATCCTCAAGATCCGTTTTGGTTTCAGACCGACAATATTGTGCAGAGACGGACAATCACCAACATGGGGGGGGAATGGGCTTTCCACCCTCGAGATCCTTAAGTCTTAACCCATGCATTCCGCTGAAGGCTGCCGCTTGTGTCGGATATAACGGTAGGGATCGCGTCGCAGCCTCTCTGAACGTCATCGCTCCGTGAAGATGCCTTTCCCGCGCGTCCGATGAAACCGTTGGAATCCGAAATTTCGATAGGGATTCGTTCTGGTGAGTCTGGCCCCTATTTCGGAGAGAATGGGGGGCGGTTTCCGGACCGCTTCCATAACCTGCCGTTTCCGAAAAGGACAATAGCCGTGAAAAACAGCGTTGGTCTGGTAGTCGTTCTCTTGGGTCTCATCGTAGCAGTGAATTCTTCGTCGGCCTGGGGACAGGGGTATGGAACGGATAGCCAAAACGTCCTGACGCCGGCCGCGGGCGGCATGGCGGGAGTCAGTCTGGCCCGGCCGCAGGACGTTCCGGCGGCGATCTTCGGCAATCCGTCCACCCTGGCGCAGTTTCATGGAACGCAATTCACTCTGGGCGGGGCGTGGGTCGAAGGATATCCCACCGTGACAAACAACGGTTCGCTTCTTGAGATTCCCTTCAGCATGACGTCGCGCACGCAGGGCTTCGCCATCCCGGAAATCGGCGTGATCCAAGACCTCCGTGCCCTTGGTCTTCCCGGCTCGCTCGGCCTGGGCTTGTCGGGTCTGAGCGGCCTGGGCGCGGAATACCGCGGCAAGGCGCCCGAGGGCTCGTTCGTCAATAATATCACCGAAGAATACATGGTTCTCGGGATCAACATTGGAGCAGGCGTCGAGGTAACCGAGCGTCTCTCGGCGGGGGCGGCGCTGACGCTCGGCACCGGCTTCGAGCAATTGGGACTCGTCGGACCGATCACCAGCACGGCCATGGTCCACGATTACGCCCTGCGGGGAACGTTCGGATTAGACTACGATTTGAATCCCCGCAACACGATCGGACTCTTCTATCAAACCCGGATGGATTTCGATTTCCCCCAGGCGGTCCGTATTGGGAGTACGTACCATGACCTGCACGTCGCTCAGCCGCAAACCCTCGGATTGGGCTGGGCCAATAGCAGCATGCTCGACGGCAACCTGCTGATCGCCTTCGACGTCTATTACAAACTTTGGGAAGATGCGCCCCTCTATGAAGACGTTTACATCAACCAGTGGGCCTTTGCCCTGGGAACGCAACTCACGCGGGGAATGACGAAATACCGCCTCGGTTACTCCTACAATTCCAATCCTCTGAATCACTCCGTGGGAGACAATTTGAGCGGATTGCCGGTCGGGCAGGCCGCCGTGCAGTTGTTCCAGGCCGCCAGCGTGGCCACGATCAACCAACACCGCATCACCGGCGGCATCGGTCGGCAGGGCGTTTTGATCCCCACGTTGGACTTGGATCTCTTTGCCGGGGGCCTTTTCCCTGCGCACGATGAGTTTGGCGACACGGAAGTCTCGGTGGCCGCCTATTACCTCGGCCTGGGATTGACTTGGCGGTACGGCGATTATTCCAGCCGGCCGCAATAACGCCGTATCGGTAGAACGCCAGAGCGCTGCCAGCTTCCAGACGTTCTCATTATTTTCCCGGCGGAGCGTCGGACTTCGGCTCGATGGGACCCACGGCGGGGGCGATGCTCGGAGAGGGGACGAACGTTCCGGGGGCGGACGTTGCCGGAACGGGAGTCCAGGACGACGTCGTTCCCACGCTCGGTATGGCCGTCAGAGTATGGCGGTAGCGGTAGGTCCGCTTGGCTTCCTTGCCCGGCTTCAGTTTCAGCGACCAGGTCAGTTGGCGGCGCTGGTTCAGCGAGCCGAGGTCGTCGCGGAGGAGCGTGTCTTTCGGATCGCCGTCGGAAGTAAGCAACTCACCCGCGTAGGGGCATTCCACAACGAGCGTGACCGGCTGGGCGCGAAGATTACGCATCCGCAACGTCCCTTCGCGTTCGACTTGCAGCACGTTTTTGCCGGCGACGTTGGCCGCCTTCCGGCTGCCCGGCACTTCTTCTTCCTGGTCCTGCACGCGGAGGTTCAGGGCCTTGCCGACCCGCACGCCGACTTCCTCGCCGGGATTGGACCAGGGACACGTCGCCTGGCCGGCAAACCGGCCGTCGGCGACGATCAGCGCCGGCGCGGTGGTCATCGGAAACTTCAGCGGATTGCGGAACCGCACGACGTCCCAGACGTTCTCGCCGCTCTCTCCGGAGGCGCTTCCGGAAGGAGACACTCCCTGGGCGGGCATCCACGGCATGCAAGGATCGGCGATCGACGTGGAGGGGGACGTCGGTATCGTGGAAGCGATCACCTGCGGCATGGAGAAGATCGGGATGCCGGCAGTCGGCGGAGCGTCCGGCCGGTTGGCTTCCCGGTGGCCGCCGACGGTCCAGAGCACGATCGACTCGTAGTTCGCCTCGCCCGAGGCGGTTTCCAGGGCCAGGGCGTCGCCTTGGCCGAGCGTCAACTTACCGACGTCCTGAAAATGCAGGTCGGTATCCCGGTCTGCCAGCATCGCCAAAGGATCATTGCCGCCCTCGGTCTCCTGTTGAGGATACGGGGCTACAATTTGCTGGGCGACGACGGTCTGCGGGGTATTCATCCCTTGGGCGAATGCGGAAAGGAACATATCCCAGCTCATCCGGGGCGAGAGGAGCGACGGGACGTGGCCGTACTTGACGTGGGGATATCCGGAAATCAATGCAATCCGTGCGTCCTCGATCGGTTCCAACTCGTTCTTGATGACGGCGCCCTGCCGGAGCGTCAGCCGCTTCGGGCCGGTCAGGTCGAGCCGGTAACTCGGCGCCCAGGCCATGCCCTTGGCCAGATAACTGATGGTCACGGTGCCGGGTTTTTGTTTCGTATCGCCGACGTGAAGCAGCAACACCGGCCTCCGCCGCTTGACCGTTACGACCTTCCCCTTGACCTGGAGCATGGCGATCCGCTGCGGATCGACGTAGCAGGTCCCTTGGGCCGTCTCCAGCACCAAGTAGCCGCCGGCCGCGCGATAGCCCGGCTCTGCCGGAACGGGGTAATAAGACGGAAAGTTCACTGAGGCCGCACCAAAAGCGGAAGTCGGCCCGCCGGCGGAGAATTCCACAACCTTCCCCTCGACGGGTGCTAGCCCCGGCTCGGCAAATCGGATCTCGACCTGTCGGCCCGCCAGACCGTCCTGGAAATTTCCCGAGGGTGTTGCCCCCAGCGGCGCCTCCTCGGTGCGGTAGGTGACGCGGCAGGAGACCGGCGCCGGGCTGGTCACCCAAAACGTGCCGTAGACCGGCTCGGGCACGTCGGCCAGACGGTACTCGCCCGGGCCTTCCGCCTCGGCCGTCCGCTGGACGACGGCCAGTCCGTTTTTCAGCAATCCCAACGACGCGATCCGCGTCTTCAACGGCTTTTCTGCGGCGCCGAACGCCGTCCCCACCAGTCCGATCAACACTCCGAAAAATGCCAGCTTTTTCATGACGGCTCCTCCTCGGGAACGTGAATCCTCGGTCCGGATGACAACAGGAAAACTCCTACGTCGCCCGATTGTAGTTTGTTCCCTATCGGTGAAAAATAGAGATTTTCAGCGGAGAAGCGGGCATTCTGCCGCTACGGCGACTCAATGCAGAGCAAGCGTCTCTCCATGCCTGCTTGATTGTTGATAAATTTTCAGGGAAAATTCCCGGATATTCTCCCCCTGAGCTTTTTCTTGGCGGGATGAGAGATTTAAGAAATCAGTCTTTTTTATTGGGGGACTGATGGGCATCCGGATGAGACTTCGGCAAAGGGCGGATCTTGATGTTCCGAAAGGCCACCGTGCCGGACTCCGATTGCAATACGAGAAAACCCTTTGGCGTTTTACCATACTCGGGATCTAAATGATTTTTCTTGACTTGCTCTTTAAACTGAGGGCTGCCGATCTCACAAGAAGCCGCCTTTCGACCATTGAGCCAGTGTTCGACGTGGTTGCCGCGGACGATCAGCCGGGCTTGATTCCACTGGCCGACCGGCCGGGCGGCATCCGGCGGCGCGTTGTCGATATGCACCACGGAACCCGCCGGTTGGCCGCCCAAGGCGTTGTCTTGAATTCTCATGCCTGGAGGATCCCAGACTTTTGTTTCGTCACGGGATACGCGGTAGTATACTCCGCCCGTACTGCGCGGCGCAACGCGCCACTGAAAACAGAGTTCAAAATCATCGAATTCCTCAACCGTGGCAAGCCGGTACCTGGGGTAGCATAGCTCCAAGGTGCCGTTGTCGATTTGATATCCCTTGCGGTAAGGAAGCCTATAGATTGCCTTCCATCCCTTATCGCTCTTTCCATCAAACAATAATTGCCAACCCGCTGCCTGCTCCGACAGCGTTAAGACGTTGGGCAATTCAGCGCCAGGCCGATCTTCTTCAGGCCACTGCCAGATGCCGGGCCGGTTGTCGGCGATAAGCGATTCCTCGTCGGGAATGAAAATTTCAACTTTGGCGAATTCAGAGGTGCAGCGGTGTGATCCGATATATGCATATCCGGAGGAAAAAGAATCGTCACGCACCTGAAGAATGATTTCCCCATCGACTAACACGGTCAACATGTCGTCAATCGCGCGAAATTCGTATTCAAAAAAATCTTTGTATGACTTCGTTACAAAAGTTCCCGCGAGGTCAACAAACCTCGCTTGGGTTTTAGTTTTATGATAATTGTTCTTGAGGATTCCAAAATTATTGCCGCCGTTGAACCAAGTGCCATAACCGCCGTAGGCGGATTCCCGAAGTGTAAGACCGACATTTTCTCCGTATCCTCCATCCCCGGCGTTCTTCTTGACCTTTACCCTGATACGCATGTTTTTCGCATCGATGGGAAATATAACTCGCGCGTTCCATGTTTCAAGCACTCCGTTTGAAGATTTACACCGTCCATATTTTGCATGATCTGGATCGCCGACGGGCGACCATAGTACTTGATCTGATTCAATGGGCATCTCGATCCATCGGCCGAATTGTATCGGGGCAAGAGAAGATGATTTTTTTGCGTTTTGCTCCCGTACCGAATCGTTATTTCTTAATGGAGTCGATAAACTCACCTCGATCCTTCCGTCCTCTTTAACGGCGATCTTGCTCCCCGACGGCGTTTCCAACTCCGTTTCATTTCCCCGGCGGTCCCTGATGGTGATGATGACGGCTGCGGCGAGCAGACCGGCCAGGGCAACCAGGACGGCCGGCAGGAACCACCGTGGAACGCGGCGTTTGACCGGCAGAGGAATGGCATTGGGCGTCGTTGGGGGACTGTCGCTACCGGATTGGGCCACCAATCGGACCAAATCGGCGCCGGCGGCCAGCGGGGCCAACGCCTCGGCGGCCTCCCGCGGTTGAGAAAACCGCCCGTCCGGCTCCTTGGCCAGCATCCGACCGAGCACGGCCGCCAACCCCGGCGGAACGTCGGGCCGGAGCCGACGCGCGTCGGGCGCCGCGTCGCGGACGTGTCCGACCAGCTTCTCGAATGGCCTTTGATATTGCTTCGCGCTGAAGGGCGCTTGGCCGGTCAAGAGGTGATATAAGGTGCAACCCAGGCTGTAGATATCCGCGCGGATGTCCACGCCATGACTGTCGGCAAGCTGCTCCGGAGCAACGTAGTCGGCCGTACCCAATGCATGGCCGGCTGAGGTCAATCCCTCCGCGGCCGCCGATTCATCGGCCAAGAGCGCCAAGCCGAGATCGAGAATTTTTACCCGTCCCTCCCGGTCGAGCATCAAATTCGAGGGTTTGACGTCCCGGTGCACCAATCCATTTTCATGGGCGTATTGCAGACCCAAGGCCGCCTGCCGGGCCAATTCGCAGGCCTCGGCAATGGGCAGGGGGCCTTGTTGCCGGATCAGATCGCCCAGATCCACCCCCTCGACGAACTCCATGACCAGCACGGAAGTGCCCTCGATCTCCCGGGCGTCGTGGGCCTGCACGATGTTGGGGTGGCTCAGCCGCCCGATGGCCTGCATCTCCCGCTCGAACCGGGCGGCCGCCTGCGGATTGCCCACCCGATCCCGGGCAATCACCTTCAAAGCCACAATCCGATCCAGCCGCGTATGCCGGGCCATAAAGACGCACCCCATCCCGCCTTCGCCAAGCCGGGCCAGGAGTTGATATTCCCCCAATACGCCTCGAATTTCCCAGTCCGCCGGAGTTGAATTTGAAGGGCTGCCTTGACTTGAAAGATCTGCCCATGAAATTTTTGCCCGGGCAATTAACTCCCGGCACCCCGCCTCCTCCGCAAACTCGTCAGGTCCCACACAATGTCGCAATTGCTCGACAAGGGTGTCTTCCGAATCGGAAAACCCGGCCAGCGTCATTTGACAACTTGGGCAGTGATCTAAATGCCCCGCCACGATTTCGAGCGTCTCGGGCGGCAATCTGCCCAAGAGATATTCCCGCAACTCGCGATCGCTGGGACAGTTTTTCATGGTCCCTCGAACAAACGACGATATCGGTCCATCAAATATATTGCTGCCGTTTGACACTACTCGCCATGGAAAGCCACGGCCGGCGGTCACGATTGGGTTGCGTGTCTCCCATTTTGCGTTAGCGGCCGTCCAATAATAACTCCCCTCTCCCTTTGGGAGAGGGGCAGGGGGTGAGGGCGATTCCAACCGACAAAACACGAAGTTGTTTTTGGACGACCGCTTAGCAGAGTTCGCCGTCCAGTTCCCGGCGAAGGCGGTTCAGTACCCGGGATTTCGCCTTATAGACCGCTTGCAGGGTCATTCCCAAGTCCTCCGCGACCGCCGCAGGCGTTTGCTCCTCGACCGTCACCCGCCAAAAAGCTTGGTAAGTCCGTTCCTCAAATTCGCATTGCACCCGCTGAAGGGCCTGCTGAACTACCAGATTTTCCTCATCCGGCTCTCCGTCGTCTTCCTCCATGAGGGAAATTTCACAATGATTTTGCAGCTTGCGGAGGGCTTCAGATCCGCCGGCGGCCTGCGGCTGGGCCTTTCGGCGTCGGAGGTAGTCGCCGATCTTGTTCCGTGTGATGGTGCGCAACCAGCCGCGGAAACTATCCCCCGGCCGGTCGCGCCGGAATGTAATAATCTTGACGGCCACCGTCTTAAAAACCTCCTGACCAACATCCACGGCATCCTCTTCCGGAAGCCCCGAAGCACGGCACCAGTGGTAAATCAACGGCCCGTATAGCTCGACCAACCGCCGCCACGCCTCCGGCTCCAAGGCCTTGGCCAGCCGAATCAAACTCGAAGAAGTGGAACTCGGATTCCGGGTTGAAGAGGATTCCCCCAAGGTGCCGCCGCCCATTGAAATGCTCCGCCGCCAGTCGAATTCTGAAAGGAGAATAGTTGATCAGTAACTCGACCCATAATTATGCCTCCATCGGGTGGCATTTGTCAACACCCACCGATCCGAACTCTGACACCCATTGACTTCAACCCTCTCACCCCCCGTCAGAAAATACTGTCAAACTCCAACAATCGTGTCCGTTCCGCGAACCCCAGTGCGATTCACGGCAACTCGCTTTCTTCGCCACGGACGGCCAATCTCTACCGATTGGAGGATG
>JAFGPV010000140.1 GCA_016936015.1 Pirellulales bacterium | reverse complement strand
GCGAGGGCTCGACCTCGTGCACACTCTGGTGAGCAGCAAGGACGACTGGGACCGATACGAAGGTCTTCAGTGGCATGCGATGGCGGACTACGCGCGCACCGACCGAGATGACGCTGATCTTCCAGAACTGCTTGAGCGCGTGGCGAAGGAGAAATCAGTCTACTTGAGGTGGGGTCGAGACGCCTTGGGCTGGGCGATCTACGTATTCAGATGTCCGCCCGCTCGAGGTGCTGAGGCGGTGTCGGGCGCCTAAATAGTTCCTGTTGCGAAAAGTGCAGGTTGACCGGACTGATAGGGGTAGGGAAAGCCGATTGAATTCGGCCTCCCCTCCCTCCGAACCGGACTGGCGGATTTCCCGCATCCGGCTCTCCGGTTAATAGTTTTACCTTCGAGAGGATTGACAGACCAATACATGGGTCATAGTCAAGTTGTACAACCCCTGCTCGGTAAAGTAGGCATTTGGCCAACGGTGATAGTCCGCTGCACCCCGTCCACGCCCGCGGCCGCCACGCCGTTTGCGGAGAATACTCCGCAAACGCATGCGGATCCAGCCGTCGAGATCGGGGAACGTCGTGCGGCAGCTGTGCTGGAAATACTCAAACCAGCCCCGCAACGTGCGGTTGACATCGGCTATGACCATGCTCAGGCTGCGGCCGTTCGCACGGCGCGTCTTCGCCCAAATCGCGTCCTTGAACTTCGCCAGGCTTTTCCGTCGCGGGAAGCGACGATGCTTCACGAAACGGTAGCCCAGGAACTCAAAGCCGTCGCTTTCGGCGTCCACGATCTTCGTCTTCGTGGGATGCAGCGTCAGACCCGCTTGGTCCGTCCATGCCTGCACCAACGACAGCGCCCGTTCGGCTTCTTCCCGACTGCGGCATTGAATCACCAGATCGTCCGCGTAGCGGGTCATCTCGTATCCCCACTGGGCCATGTGAGGGTCCAACTCGTTGAGATACAGGTTGCTCAGCAGCGGGCTCAGCACCGCGCCTTGCGGCGCGCCGCTCTCCGGCGTCCACTGTCGCATGCCGTCGAGGATTTCGGCTTTCAAAAACGCTTCGATCAACCCCAGCACGCGGCTGTCGCCGTCGTACTTGCGCACCTCGGCCAGCAGCTTATCGTGCGGGATCGTATCGAAGTAGGATTTCAGATCGACGTCGACAACGTATCGGCAGCCTTGTTTGAGCAGTCTGTCCACCCGGCGCAGCGCGTCTTTGCCGCCCCGTCCGGGACGAAAGCCGTAGCTGTGTTCGGCGAACTGTCGCTCGAAGATCGGCTCCAATACGTGGCGCAACGCGCCTTGTACGACGCGATCGCGCACCGTGGGGATGCCCAACGGCCGCGTTTCCTGCGTGCCCGGCTTGGGGATGTTCACGCGACGCACGCTTTGCGGACAATACTTGTCCTCTTGCAGTTGCGCAGCGAGCTTCTCCAAGTTGCGGGACAAACGTTTCGTGAAGTCCTCGACCGTCACATGATCGACCCCCGCGGCGCCCCCGTTGGCGGCCACTTTGGCGTACGACGCAAACAGGTTTGCCGGGGCGTAAACCTTGTCGATCAGGCTGAACCAGATTCCTCCTTTGACTCCTTGTTCCAGAGCCGTCAACATGCGGTCCGTCCAAACCGATGGTTCGATCCACGCCCATCGGGCGCGGATTTCTCCGACTTGCTTAGCCGTTGCCGACACTATCGCCGGGGTGGTTTCCATCGTTTTGTTCATTCCACATCCATTTCCCTGCGTCCCTTTGCTCGACGGGCGTTACCCCGTGTCCGCGCTCGTATGGACGCTCTGACTCCTGAACGGCCGGTTCTTCGTGTCCTTATTGGGGACAGTGAACACCGCACTTGTCTCCGTCCAGGTCTCCTTGCTTCATGTATCCAACCTTCCGACCGTTCCGCCTCCAACCACCTGTTGCCGCCTCTCGGACTTGGTTTGGTTTTATCCGAGAGCTTACCGCGCGGTTCATCGTCCGCATCCCTTTCCGGGACCATAGCGTCATTTGGGCTTCGCCGTTGGCGAGCAGGCTCGCCGCGACAACCGGCCGAATCGAGTTCGTCATCCTACGGACCAGTCGTTCACCTCCAGTTGCTCTCCACCTCCTCTCGCGAGGACGCAGTTACTTTCGGTTACAAAGTTCAAACCCAACTTTGGCGGGGACTTTCACCCTGCCGATCGTATACACTCGCAAACGCACTCGCCTTTCGCTCCGCGAAAGTCGCGTGAAATAACCGCTACTTTCGCGGAGCGAAAGGCGACGAAAGGCTTTCCGCAACAGAAACTAAATAGCGGTTGCAGCCGACTGTCCCATCAAAGGACCCTTTGATGGTGCAGTCCCTTGTGTCTGCAAACGGAGATCAAGCTATCCAGAAGTGGACCCTCAGGAAACGGGCGTCCTCAAGCGGAGCATGAGGGCTACGTGTTTGAGGGATGATTGAATCGGCTGCCGTGGAAATTTTGGCAACTTGGGCAATCTTTACTGCCGCAGCCCGCTCTCGGATTCCCGCGGTACCGTGACGGTTTTCCGTGGTTCTGATTGCTTTGAGAGTTGGGGTTTCTGACGGTCCTTGTTTGTAAGTTGTTTTCTTGTTGTGGGTTGGAGCCAATCGTGCTTCGCAAACAGCGTCCGGCACAAATGTTGCATAAAAAAGGTGACCATTGATTTTGAGGTTCGAGTGAGTCGTGATGTTGGTTGAGGTTCAAAGTAATACACAAAACATTGCGAAAAACGCCGGTCGCAAGCGACCGGGCTAAACGGTGAACATAGGGAACTGAACACTCATCAGGGCCGCCGTACCGGCGGCCGCTAAACGGCAACCGGGAGAAAAATGATGTCCACGGCAATGGATCGGCAGGGGGTGGAACTGCTCGAACGGCTTGGGAAATCGGGTGAGGGGAAATCGCCGCAGGGGTGTATGCAGTGCGGACTGTGTGCCGCAAGCTGCCCCCTGGGCTACGCCATGGAGTTTCCGCCGCGGAAACTGATTCTGCAGGCGGAGTCGGGGAACCTGGAGAAGGTTTTGGCCAGCCCTTCGTTGTGGATGTGCATCGGCTGCTACACGTGTTCGTTGCGCTGTCCGCGGGACATCGAGCTGACCGACGGACTGTGGCCCGCCCTGCGGGACCAGTCGTTGCAGGCGGGCATCCAACCGCCCGCCGAGTTGCAGGAGACGTTTCAGAACCTGTTCAAATACGGCAACAATCTCGGCAAATCGCCGCGGCAGCGGCTGGATTGGGCCAAGGACCTCGACGTCCGGGTCTTGGATCTTTCGAAAGAGCCGCGGCCGGTGGACGTCCTGTGGCTGGTGGGCTGCTATCCGTCGTATTATCCGCGGAACCAGGTCGTCACCCGGGCGTTCGCCCGGATTCTGACGGAACTGGGCGTGACCTGGGGCGTGCTGGGCGCCAAGGAGAAGGCCGTGGGCGAGTGCGAGCGGATGTTCGGCGAGGAGGGCCTGTTCGAGACGCTGGTCGAAGAGAACCGCAAGCTGCTGGACAAGTGTGAATTCCAGACGCTTTTGACGCTCGATCCGCACGCCTTCCGCGCCTTGCAGAAATTCTACCCGCAGCACGGGGCCTGGTATCCGGTGAAACACTACACCACGTTCCTCCACGAGCGGATGGAGCAGCTCAAGCCGCTGGTGCTGAAACCGGTGAAGGCCACGGTCACGTACCACGACAACTGCTGCGTGGGCCGGCGGTGCGAGAGTTTCGATCCGCCCCGGGAGCTGCTCGGCCTGATCCCCGGCGTGGAACTGGTGGAGATGGAGCGGAACCGCGAGAACTCCCTCTGCTGCGGCGGCGGAGGGGGAGGGATGTGGCTCGATGCGCACATCGTCGCCCACGGCGGGCACCGGCTTTCGGACGAGCGGATCCGGCAGGCCGCCGCCACCGGCGCCGACACGCTGGCCGTCTCCTGCCCCTACGAGCTGTCCCGCTTCGAGGACGCCGCCAAGGTGACGAGCTTGGAAGGCAAGCTGCGGGTCCGCGACATTATTGAACTTTTAGCGGAATCGATGGATTTAGGCGAAAGGAACGTTTCATGAACATTGCCGTCGTGTTGCGTCAGGTCCCCGACCTGATTGAACCCCTGGAGGTGGCCGGATCGGGCCAGGCGCTCGATTGGGGCGCCGCGTCGTTCATCCTCAACGAATCGGACGACCACGCCCTGGAGCAGGCGCTGCTGTTGAAGGAAGCCGGCGGCGGGACCGTCACGGTCCTGGCCCTGGATTTCGGCGAGGTGGACAACACGCTCTATGCGGCGGCCGCCAAGGGAGCAGACCGGATTATCAAGCTGCCGATGGACCAGGATACACCCCCGTCGCCGCAGGCGGCCGCCGCCCGGTTTGCCGAGGCGATCAAACCGCTATCGGCCGACTTGGTGCTGGTCGGCGTGCAGGCCCACGACGAATTGGACGGCGTCTTGCCGCCCTACTTGGCCGCGGCGCTGACGGCGCCCTACGCTGGCGTGATCCGCGGCGTAAAGGCCGGGCCGGAAGCGGGAACTGTGACCGCCTTCAAGGAATTTCCCGGCGCGGTCATGGCCCGGTTGACGGTCAAGCTGCCGGCGGTGCTCGGGATCCTCGGCGCGGATCAGCCGCCGCGTTACGTCCCGGTCAGCCGCATCCGCGGGGCGATGAAATCGACCACCTTCGAGGAGCCGGAAGTCGCCGCCTCCGTGCCGGAGTCGCGCGTCGCCGTCGATAAGATGTATCCGCCGGTCTCCGCCGCCCATGCCGAGATGCTCTCCGGCGGGGAGGACGAAGTGGCCGCGGGAATTGTGAAAATTTTAGCGGAGAAGGGAATTATCAAGTAATTAAAGTAACCGCCGGCTAGTGGTTATGAGTTTATAAGACGCACTGAACAAGGAAATTTAATAATGAGCGCATCCGACATCCTCGTTCTGGCCGAGATTCAACGCGACGCGGTGGCCGACGTCACGCAGGAGCTGCTGGCTGCCGCCCGGGGCGTTGCCGCCGCCACCGGCGGGCAGGTGGTGGCGCTGGTGCTCAGCAAGAATGGAGACGCCTACGTCCCGGCGCTGAAGGCCGCCGACCGGATCGTGCTGCTGAACGATCCCCTGCTGGCGGATTACTCGCCGGAGCCGTTTTTGGCCGTCTTACAGGAAGTGGTGGCGGCGGAGCAGCCCCGGGCGGTGCTGATCGGCAGCACGTCGATCGGCTGGGACCTCGCCCCGATGCTCTCCGCCAAGCTGTCCGCGCCGCTGGTGGTCGGCTGCAAGGCGATCCAGGCCGAGGGCGGGGCGCTGCGGGTGACGACGTCGTTCTGTGGCGGCAAGATGATGGCCGAGGTCAAGGTGGCCGACGCTCCGGCGGTCCTGATGGTCCTGCCGGGCAGCTTCCGCGCCTCGGGCGAAACAGGTCAGGGCAAGGTCGAAGCCCGGTCGCCGTCTGCGCCGCTGGCCGCCGGCGCCGTCGGCTTCGAGGAGTTGATCCTCCCCGAGGCCGGCGACGTGGACATCACGCAGCAGGACGTCCTGGTGGCCGTGGGCCGAGGGATCCAGCAGCAGGACAACGTCGAACTGGCCGAGCAATTGGCCGAGGCCCTGGGCGGGGCGGTGTGCGCCTCCCGTCCGGTGGTCGATCAGGGCTGGCTGCCTTCCACCCGGCAGGTCGGCAAGTCGGGCATGACCGTCCGGCCCAAGCTCTACCTGGCCCTGGGGATCAGCGGGGCGCCGGAGCATCAGGAGGGGATGAGCGGCTCGGACCTGATCATTGCCGTGAACACCGACGCCAAGGCCCCGATCTTCGATTTCGCCCACTACGGCGCCGAAGTCGACGCCCTCGACCTGTTGCCCAAGCTGGTCGAAGCGGTACAGGCAAAAAAATAGAACGTACGAGAGACATACGGGGAGCGTGAGAAGGAATGACGAAGGACGAAATCCGAATGACGAAAGAAATCCGAATGTCGAATTTCGAAACATCTGCCAACTTGTTGCGGCCGGCAGAAGAACCATTTCGTCATTCGTCATTTAAACATTCGTCATTCTTTCGTCATTCGGATTTCGTCATTCGTCATTTAAGTTCTCTCTGGTCAATAACCATCGGATAACAGGTTATGGATTACGCTCGACCCATTATGTGGAACGTTCCCCACTGGGCGGCGATCACGCTCTATATACTGATCCCGATCGTGATCGGCCTGTTCCTGTTCGGCTTGATTTGGCGGGTGCGGAAGTGGTTCATCGGGCAGGCCGAGCCGGGCGGCGGGAACCTTTTCCGGCAGCTTTGGCAGGCGCTGAAGGAGGCGCTGCAGCCGCGGCAACTGGTAGAGTTCGTCCGCGACGCCTTTTTTCAGGGCCGGCTGAAACGCGATCCCTACTCGCTGCTGATGCACCTGGCGATCTTCTGGGGGATGGTGATCCTCTTTATCGGCACCGCGCTGGCTACGATCGACCAGGACTTTGCGTACCTGCTGTTTAACACCCAACTGCTGCAAGGCGGCTTTTATTTGTGGTTCGAGTTGGCGTTGGACGTTTTTGGAGTGGCGCTGATCCTCGGCCTGGGAATGGCCGCGTACCGGCGTTACCTGGTGCGCCCGAAGCGGTTGGAGCCGCCGCCCGGCCCCGTCAGCCTGTGGGATAAATTTCCCTTCCTCACGTTCCTTTTCCTGATCGCCGTGACGGGCTTCGTGATCGAGGGGCTGCGGATTGCCGAGGGATTTCACGTTGAAAAGCAAATCGCCACGGCGGATACCGCCGAAGCGAAGGGCCGCGTGCTGGACCAGGTGGCGCTGCGGGAGCAGTTCGAGATGAGCCCGGAGCAAAAGGACGTCCAGATGAAACGCATTACCGCGGAAGGGAAGGTCTTTCCCGCCGCGGCCTGGGCGCCGGCCGGCTATGGAATCGCGAAATTACTGGCTCCGCTGCCGCTCGGCTCCCTCCGCACGGTCCACGCTGTCGTCTGGTGGGTTCACGGCCTGCTGGCCTTCGGACTGATCGTGGCGATCCCTTACACGAAGGCGTTCCACCTGTTGGCCTCGCCCCTGAACCTGCTGCTGCGGAAACCCGGTCCGGTGGGCCGGCTGCCGGTGGTCATGGAATCGGGAGTGGACAGTGTACGCGACTACACGTGGCGACAGTTGCTCGAAGTGGACGCCTGCACCTGGTGCGGCAAGTGCCAGGAGGTCTGCCCGGGTTACAACACGGGCTTCCCCCTCTCGCCCCGCGATTTTGTGCTGGCCGTTGACGGGCGATTGTTAAGAACGCCATTCAAAGACGATGGAGAAACCCCCAGTCTGCATAGCCCTCACCCTGACCCTCTCCCAAAGGGAGAGGGGACAATTTCCTCGGCGGTGCTTTGGTCCTGTTGCACCTGCCGGGCGTGCGAGGAGATTTGTCCCGTGGGCGTGGAGCATCCGCGGTTGATCATCGACATGCGGCGCCGCCTGGTCGATCAGGGGCAGATCGACGAGGGCGTCCAGGACGCCCTGATGAACTTCCAGCGGTACGGCAACTCCTTCGGGCAGTCGCCCCGGAAGCGCGGCGATTGGCTCAAGGGACTGGACTTCCAACTCAAGGACGTCCGGCGGGAGGAGGCCGAGTATCTCTGGTTCCTCGGCGACTACGCGGCCTACGATCAGCGGGCCCGGGCGGTCACGCAGACGATTGCCCGGGTGCTGCACCGCGCCGGTCAGGACCTGGGCGTGCTGCTGGAGAAGGAGCAGAACGCCGGCAACGACGTGCGGCGGATCGGCGAGGAGGGCCTGTTCGGCATGTTGCGCGACAAGAACGAAAAGGCCCTGGAAGGCGCGAAGTTCCGCAAGGTGCTGACGACCGATCCGCACACTTACAATACGTTGAAGAACGAGTACAACGGCGAGGGAGCGATCGCCGGCAGGCCGGTGGTGCACTACACGGAACTGCTGGACGAGTTGTTGCAACGCGGTACGCTCCGGCCGGCGCGGCGGCTGGACGTGACCATCACCTATCACGATCCGTGCTACCTGGGCAGGTTCAACGGCGTGTACGACGCCCCACGGCGGGTGCTGACGGCTTTGGGCGTGCGGCTGGTCGAGATGCCGCGGTGCCGGGAGAACAGTTTTTGCTGCGGGGCCGGCGGCGGGCGGATCTGGATGAAGGACACCCCGGGGATCGAAGAGCGGCCGGCCGAGAACCGCGTCAAGGAGGCCCTCCGCCTGCCCGGCGTCCGTTGCCTGGCGGTGGCCTGTCCCAAGGATTTTGTGATGTTCCAGGACGCCGTGAAAACGGTCGGCGCGGAGGACCGCCTCCGCGTGGCCGACCTGGGCGAACTGGTGTTTGAGGCGTTGGAAGGATGAAAGACAGTTTAGCGGCCGCCGGCACGGCGGCTCTGGAGTTGAACATGGAAATTGGCCGCCGTGCCGGCGGCCGCTAAACGAGAGTTTGCCAACCACAAGAACCAGCCATGAAACACGATGAAACGTTGCGAATCGGAGTATACGTCTGCCATTGCGGCACGAACATCGCCGGCGTGCTCGACGTCGAGGCGTTGGCGCACTTCGCCGAGGGGCTGCCCCACGTGGCGTTGGCCCGGCACTACAAGTACATGTGCTCCGATCCCGGCCAGGAGTTGGTCAAGCGCGACATCCTGGAATACAACCTGAACCGAATCGTGGTGGCGGCCTGCTCGCCGAACCTGCACGAGCCGACGTTCCGCCGGGCCGCCGAGGATGCCGGTTTGAACCGGTTCCTCGTGCAGATGGCGAACATCCGGGAGCAGGTGGCCTGGGTGACGGACGACTCGACGGAGGCCTTCACCAAGGCCCAAGCCCACCTGGCGGCGGCGATCCGCCGCGTGGCCGGGCACGAGGCGCTCGAGCGGCAGTTCGTGCAGATCCAGCCCCGGGCGATGGTCGTCGGCGGGGGGATCGCCGGGATCGAGGCCGCCTTGACCCTGGCCGAGGCCGGCAAGGACGTGATCCTGGTCGAGCGCGAGCCGACTATCGGCGGACACATGGCGATGTTCGACAAGACATTTCCCACCCTCGACTGCGCCGCCTGCATCCTCACGCCCAAGATGACCGCCGTCAAGCTGCACCCCTTCATCAAGCTGTTGACCTACTCCACCGTCGAATCGGTCGAAGGCTCGGTGGGCAACTACCGGGTCAAGGTCCGCCGCAAGCCCCGGTACATCGACGAATCGCTCTGCGTCGGTTGCATGATGTGCATCGACGGCTGCGTGTTCACCCAGGCCAAGTTCCCCAATCCCTTCGACCAGGGACTGGGCAAACGCAAACCGGTATGGATCCCCTTCCCCCAGGCCGTGCCGCCGGTGCCGGTGGTCGATCCCGAGGTCTGTTTGCAGATCGCCCGGGGCAAGTGCAAGCAGGGCTGCGTGACGGCCTGCGGCGAGCGGAACGCCTTCCGCTTCGACCAGGAGGAGCAGATCGAGGAGTATACCGTGGGGACGATCATCGTGGCAACCGGCTTTAAGGCCTTCGATCCATCGGTGATCCCCTACTACGGCTACGGCCGGTATCCGAACGTCTACACCAGCCTCGAGGTCGAACGGCTGCTGAACGCCGGGGGGCCGACTGCCGGGAAGTTGACGCTCCGCGACGGCTCGACGCCCAAGCGGGTGGGCATCGTTCACTGCGTCGGCAGCCGCGACGCCAACTTCCATCCCTACTGCTCCCGGGTCTGCTGCATGTACTCGCTCAAGCTGGCCCACCTGGTGAAAGAAAAGACCGGGGCCGAGGTCTTTAACTGCTACATCGACGTCCGGGCCCCGGGCAAGAGTTTTGAGGAGTTTTTCAACCGCGTGCAGGACGAAGGGACGCAGTTCATCCGCGGCAAGGTGGCCGACATTACCCCAGCCAACGGCGACGGCGCCGAAGGCGGCGGATTGATCATGAACGTCGACGACACGCTGCTGGGCACGATCCGCAAGATCCCCGTCGACATGGTGATCCTGGCCGTGGCGTTGGAGCCGCAGGCCGACGCCTCGGACGTCCGCCGGGCGTTCGGCATCTCCTGCTCGGCCGAGGGCTTTTTCCTCGAAAAGCATCCGAAACTCGCCCCGGTCAACACGGCCAACGACGGCGTGTTCCTCGCCGGGGCCTGTCAGGGGGCGAAGGACATCCCCGACACGGTCGCCCAGGCCGACGCCGCGGCCGCCAAGGCCCTGGCCCTGATGGACGCCGGCCAGATCGAGCTGGAGCCAAATACGGCCTGGGTCGACGAGGAGATGTGCTCGGGCTGCCAGACCTGCATCTCGCTCTGCCCCTTCAAGGCGATCCGCCACGACGCCGAGCGGAAGATCGCCGTGATCGATCCCGCGCTCTGCAAGGGCTGCGGCACCTGCGTGGCCGCCTGCCCCTCGGGCGCCGCCAAGCAACATATCTTTGGCGACGAACAGATTTCCGAAGAACTGGAAGGATTGATGAATTATGTCTGAGACACCCAATGCTCAAGCAGACTCTGCACCAGAAGGGGACAGTCCCATTTTTTCTGCGCAAAAATCGGGACAGTCCTCGGAATACAAGCCCCGCGTGGCGGCGTTCCTCTGCAACTGGTGCAGTTACACCGCCTCCGACCTGGCGGGCACCGCCCGGATCCACTATTCGCCCAACGTGCGGATCATCCGGGTGATGTGCAGCGGCCGGGTCGATCCGACCTTCGTCTTAAAATCCTTCGCCCTGGGGGCCGACGGCGTGTTGATTGCCGGCTGCCACCCCGGCGACTGCCACTACATCGATCAGAACTACAAAACCATGCGTCGCTACACGATGCTCCGCTACTTTGTCGAGCAGATGGGCATCGAACCGGACCGCCTGCGGCTGGTCTGGGCCTCGGCCGCCGAGGGGCAGTACCTGGCCGATTCGATCACCGGGTTCGTCGAGGATCTGAAGAAGCTGGGGCCGCTTAATTGGAAGGCCAACTGGGAAGAAAACGGGGAACGTGCAAAGGCCCTGGAAGACATTGTCCACGAGCACGCCGAAGCCATGGAGGTCCAACCGTGAGCGAAACGAAAAAAGGAAAATTGGCCCTCTACTGGGCGGCCTCCTGCGGCGGCTGCGAGATCGCCGTGCTGGCTATCAACGAAAAGATCCTCGACGTGGCGGCCCTGTTCGACATCGTCTTCTGGCCGGTGGCCGTCGACGCCAAGGTCCGCGACGTCGAAAAAATGCCCGACGCGAGCATCGACGTCTGCCTCTTTAACGGCGGCATCCGCACCAGCGAGCAGGAGTACATGGCCCAACTGCTACGCCGCAAGTCGAAGGTCCTGGTGGCCTTCGGCTCCTGCGCCCACGAGGGCTGCATCCCCGGACTGGCCAACGGCAACAACCGCCGCCAGATCTTCGACACGGCCTACCGCGAAACCCCTTCGACGGAGAATCCCGAAAACATCGAGCCGCAGCCGAAGAGCCAGGTGGCCGAGGGAACACTGCACCTGCCCGTCTTCTACAACACCGTGCGGACCCTCAACCAAACCGTACCGGTGGACTACTACCTGCCGGGCTGCCCCCCCGAGGCCGACCGGATCTGGGACGCGATAACGGCAATCGTCGAGGCGAAGCTCCCCCCGCCGGGATCGGTGATCGGGGCCGACACGACCGTCTGCCAGGAGTGTCCCCGCAAGCGGAACGAAAAGAAGATCAAGAAATTCTACCGCACTTGGGAG
Source organism: Pirellulales bacterium (assembly GCA_016936015.1). Taxonomy (GTDB): domain Bacteria; phylum Planctomycetota; class Planctomycetia; order Pirellulales; family Thermoguttaceae; genus JAFGPV01. Next base: position 3,321 of record JAFGPV010000140.1, on the reverse strand, counting down.
ATTATCCCCGACGAGGAGACCTGCCTGCTGGAGCAGGGCATTCTCTGTTGCGGGATCGCCACCCGGGCGGGCTGCGGCGCCCGGTGCCCGGGGGTCAACTCGCCCTGCATCGGCTGTTACGGCGCTAACGAGGGCGCCCAGGACTTCGGCGCCCGGCTGATGACCGCCCTGGCCTCGGTGATCGACTCCGACGATCCCCAGGAGATCGACCGCATCATCCGCGAGGGCATTCCCGACCCCGTGGGGAGTTTCTACCGCTTCAGCCTGGCGGCCAGCCAGTTGCGTCGCCGGCGGCTTCCCGTTTAGCGGCCGCCGGTACGGCGGTCCTGAAATTTGCGATGAAACCTGGCCGCCGTGCCGGCGGCCGCTAAACATTATCATTTGATCCTCAACAAACAATGGGAAAACAACCCATGAAGCGCATTTCCATCGATCCGATCACGCGGCTGGAAGGCCACGGAAAAATCGACATCTTCCTGAACGACGAGGGCGACGTGGCCAACGCCTATCTGCAGATCCCCGAACTCCGCGGCTTCGAGCGGTTCTGCGTCGGCCGGCCGGCGGAGGACATGCCCAATCTCACTTCGCGGATTTGCGGCGTCTGCCCCGAGGCGCACCACATCGCGGGGACCAAGGCCCTGGACGATCTGTTCCACGTCGATCCCCCGCCGACGGCCAAGAAGCTCCGCGAGATGTTCTACAGCATCTTCTTCGCCACGGACCATACCACGCACTTCTACGCCCTGGGAGGGCCGGACTTCGTCGTCGGGCCGACCGCCCCGGCCGCCGAGCGGAACATCCTCGGCGTAGTCAAGAAAGTCGGCATGGACATCGCCGGGGCCGTGCTGAAAATGCGCCGCGACGGCCATAACCTGATCGAGATGATCGGCGGGCGGAAGGTCCATCCCAACTGGGGACTGCCCGGCGGCGTCAGCCGCGGAATCAACGAAGAGCAACGCAAGGAAATCGAGCGGCTCGGCCGCGACGCCGTCGAGTTCGGCAAATTCTCCCTGAAGCTCTTCGAGGACGTCGTCCTGAAGAACAGCGACTACCTGAAAATCGTCACCGGCGACGTTTACGTCCACCGCACCTACAACATGGGCACGGTCGACGAGGACAACCGCGTAAACTTCTACGACGGCCTAATCCGCGTGACCGGGCCCGACGGCAAGGAGCACGCCAAGTATCCGGCCCGGGACTACCGCGAGTACATCGTCGAGCGGGTCGAGCCGTGGAGTTACCTGAAATTTCCCTACCTGAAGAAGGTCGGCTGGAAGGGATTCGTCGACGGGCCGGAATCGGGCGTATACAAGGCCACGCCGCTTTCGCGCTTAAACGCCGCCGACGGCATGGCCACTCCCCTGGCCCAGGCCGAGTACAAAAAATTCTACGAAATCCTCGGCGGCAAACCGGCCCATCACACGCTGGCCACCCACTGGGCAAGGCTCGTCGAGCTGCTCTACGCCGCCGAGCGCTGGGTCGAACTGGCCACCGATCCGGAAATCACCGGCAAGGAGTACCGCGTACTGCCGAAAAAGACGCCGACGGAGGGGATCGCCAGCGTCGAGGCCCCCCGCGGCACGCTCACACATCACTATACCACCGACGCGCGCGGCATCCTGACGAAGGTCAACCTGATCGTCGGCACCACGAACAACAACGCCCCGATCTCGATGTCGGTCAAAAAGGCCGCCCAGGGGCTGATCCACAAGGGCAAGGTCTCCGAAGGGCTGTTGAACATGGTGGAGATGGCCTTCCGCGCCTACGACCCCTGCTTCGGCTGCGCCACCCACAGCCTGCCCGGCCAAATGCCGCTGAAGGTCGTCATCCGCGACCCGCAGGGCTGCACCGTGCAGGAGTTTTCGCAGTATCTATAATGCGGCATCGACCGGATGGAACGTTTATTGAGTATCGGAATGGAATTATTGCATGAGTGGGTTAGAGCTGGGGCGTGTCGCCTCGGCAATTCCGGGCCGACACGGCCCGGCTCTGATAAAACATTACAACACTTCTTGTCTGAGACGCATTCGTCCCGGCGCTTGTACCAGGAGAAGGCCGTTTCCCTGCGCACCCGGCACAAGTGCCGGGGCTAAACACCTTCGATTCTCCACGTTCTACCGCCTCCCTCCCATCGACTCTTGGCGCGACCCGGGACAGCAGCGCATAATAACCGTTGCAGTTCAGGACCTTCGGTCCGGTTCATCCGATTAATCCACGACTTCGCTAAGGAGAGATGATGAAGAGCAGACAAGCACCGTTGGCTGGTTTGATCCTCGCCGGGCTGGTTCTGGCCGGTATTCCCCAAGGCCTTCTGGCGGCCGAGGCCGAGCCGCCGGCCTCCGAAGAACCGTGGCAGCCGGCCGGAGTCCGGGGTATCCTGCCGATCGGATCCTGGCGCAAGCCGCAGCCGAAAGTCTCCACCGCTGCGCCCGAGGACATCGCCGCCTGGCGGAAGCTCAAGTTCGGCCTGTTCGTCCACTGGGGCCCGGTGAGCGTCCAGGGGACCGAGGTCGGCTGGTCGCGGGCCGGCTATCGCCGGGGACTCCCCTGGAACTGGAATATCCTTAGCGGCGAGGTTCCCGTCGAGGTGTACGACAATCTTTACAAGAAATTCAACCCGACGCAATTTGACGCGAAGGAGTGGGTCCAGATCGCCAAAGACGCGGGCACGAAGTATCTGGTCTTCACGACGAAGCACCACGACGGCTTTTCCAATTACGACACGAAGCTCAGCGATTACAAAATCACCAGCCCCGAGTCGCCCTACGGGCGCGACATCGTCCGGCAGTTGGCCGACGCGTGCCACGAGGGGGGCATCCTCTGGGGCATCTACTATTCGCAGGTCGATTGGTACCATCCCGACTACATGAACTGCATCGACGGCCACCGGCGCTACCTCAAGTTCTTATTCGGCCAGATGCGCGAACTGCTTACCAACTACGGAAAGGTCAGCATGATCTTTTTCGACGGGCTGTCCGGCGATGAGAAAGACTGGGACGGCGCGAATCTGATCAACCTCTGCCGCCGGTTGCAGCCGGGCGTGATGATCAACGACCGCGCAGGCGTGCGGGCCGATTTCGGGACGCCCGAGCAGGAGATCGGCGGCATGAACACCAAGCGGCCCTGGGAAAGCTGCATCACGCTGGGCACCCAATGGACCTGGAAGCCCGACGATCGGATCAAATCGCTGAAGGAATGCATCCAGACGCTGGTCCGGGTCGTCGGCGGCGACGGCAACCTGCTGCTGAACGTCGGCCCTATGCCCGACGGGCGGATCGAGCCCCGCCAGGCCGACCGGCTGCGCGAAATGGGCCGCTGGCT
>JAFGPV010000139.1 GCA_016936015.1 Pirellulales bacterium | reverse complement strand
TTGATGTCCCAATCGTTATTGGCGCTGCCGGTCCAGGTGACGACCGCGGCGGGAGCATTCGATGCCCACAAAAACATCATGAAAAAACCAATACAACAGCTTCTTATATTCGTTTTCCTCCAATCTAATTTACCCATGAAGCACCTCAAAAAAGAATATGGCAAAATATGGACTAAACACACACAAAAAGTCTCTTTCCCTCTGCCGGAACTTCGCGACGGATGCCGGTGCTCTAGCAGCACCGCGAAAAACGCACCGACACCTCCGGAGATGATCCCTTGTCACTACCTGAAAAATGAAACGTCGCATTGAACCGACGAGAGCGGACTTCCCTACCGGGAAAGAACAAAATGGCCCGTCAAAATCACCGCCTTGTCACGATCGCCTTCTCGTTCCGAAGAGAATCTGGCGGAGGACCTTGGCGCGCTTTCTTACGTCCATTCCTGGTCGTATTGACTTCCCACGATTGCGGCATGGGAGAAAAGCCGCTCTCGTTTTTGAAAAACTGTTCTCAAGTTCGCACTTGAAAATGGGCAGCGCTGCCTCCTCAGGCGCTCGAGTTTATGAAGTCCGAAATGATGGGCTAATTGAATTAGCAGAAAATACCTAATAGTATCAGATTATACACATCATGCGAAAATGTCAAGATAAAATAAGAAAAAATTTGATGTTTTTGGCACAAACATTCAAAGATAATAAAAAATGATGGGACACCCGCAATTGAGGGGGCAACTTCCAGAAGTGCATTTATTACTAAAAAAACTATAACTCTATATCATGAAGGAATTTGTGGACCCAATTCCCGCCCCTGATAAGTTTAAATCCTCCTATTCCTCCCGACTAAAGTTTCAGTACTTTATCCTCTCATTGTTAATATGTGTGATTATGAACAATCCCTCAACTCATTTGACTGAGCAAACGATCTATTGGGGCTAAATTATGTTCGATTGTTATATGATAACGGCGATAAATCTCGGGCAATTTGTCCAAGGCGCGAGTCCGTACGGTTTCATACAGGCTACTGCCGTGGGCGTCCATCGCCACCACCAAAGGGCCTAACCCTGAGACGCGTAACTGGTAGATGGCCTCCGGGTGCAGATGGGGCCAGTAGACCGCTTCCACCTCCTCGATCTGCAAGGTCTCCAGACCGGCGGCCCCCCCTACGATGGCTAAGTAACAGGCGCCGAATCGCTGCATGGCCTCCAGGCTCCGCTCCGAAAGCCCGGCCTTGCCAATGATCGCCCGGACTCTATAACGCTCGATAAGTTTCGGAACGAAACGATCCATGCGCATGCTCGTTGTGGTTCCGATGACCATTTTCTCCCATTTGTTATCCACTTTTCGCAGGCTGGGCGCGGTGTGTAGCACGGGATAACCTTCAAGGCTTACAGGCGGTGAATTACCATTAACGAAAATCTCAATGTGCGTTTTGTCCCGCATGCCGAAAACATGACCGTCGAGGAACACCTGGTCCCCGGCTTTCAGGGAACGAATGGTCTTTTCATCTAAAGGGGTCTGTAATTTGTATAATTCCATGACGCGGATCCTTGAGATTCTAAAAGCCATTTTCAACCCGCCCGTCGATCCCTATGCGGGCTCGGGCGCGCCGCGCTGCCCAACATTGGTAATTCAACGCGATCGGATTTTGTGACATGTGGGTATAGGACCATTCGATGTGGACTCCAAGGGTAGTGGTGTCGCCTCCTAAGCCCATGGGGCCAAGGCCCGAGCTATTGATGGCCTCCTCTAATTCCTCCTCCAATGCGGCAAATTGGGGATCGTCGTTGCGGGTCCCCAACGGCCGGCAAACGGCCCTTTTTGCCAAATATCCCACCGAATCAAAACTCCCGCCGATGCCAATTCCGATAATTCCCGGTGGGCAGGGATTCCCTCCGGAACGGACCACCTTATCGAGAACGTACTTCTTCAACGCTTCCACCCCGTCGGCCGGGGTAAACATCTCGATGCCGCTCATGTTCTCCGAGCCCGATCCCTTGGGCACCATCAGGATCTCCATGTAGTCGCCGTTAGGAATAAAATCCCAGTGGATCACCGGCAGTCCGTACCCGACGCTGGTTTGGGGATTTTCGCGAGTCAGGGGATGCAGAGAACTGCCGCGAAAAGGATAACTCTGGGTGGCGCGCCGGGCCCCTTCCGAAAGCGCCTGTTTCATGCGGTAGCCGTCCAAGATAAACTTCTCGCCAATGGACAGCAGGTAAATCGGCAATCCCGTGTCCTGGCAAATCAGCATCTTCTTCTCTTTCGAGAGGGCGATGCTCCGTAAGATCGTTTGCAGAATCGTGCGGGCCGTGGGATTGCTCTCCCTCTCGCAGGCGCTTTGCAAAGCCTTGAGAATGTCGGGCGGCAGCTCCTGCAGGGCGCGGATGTAGAGATCCTTGGCCACCTCCTCGATCAATCCATAGTCAATTTGGATCTTCATTTCCGACATTCTTCCCATGCGCCTTGGTCTTATGGAATTACCAAAGGTTCTCGATTCTCAACTCGATCGCAACTTCTCTGGACAGACGTTGCCCCCCCCCTGTCTGGGGTGTCGAATCCCAAGTCAGTATTAGTCAACGTATTCAATGCCACTTCCGGTTTGTCCTGCAAAAGGAAAACGGTTGGATAGGCCTACTAGGGCACCCTTCATTACACGTAGGAAGGAACATTAGTGGACATTCGTGATGATTTCATGTATTCTGAGTGATAAATGGACGAAAGATAATCGTCTTCGCTTGGTTGGCTTTTGTGAAAAACATCCCTTTTCGCGAAAAAATCTACGAAAATAGGGGGTTTTTCTATTTGACAAACGAAATTTACAACAACAAAATACGATTATATACCATATTTTATCGCTACGTCAACCTTTGATCTAACAAAAATCCAATAGAGGATTCCCTTTGCGTGCAAGATATATTGTGATATAAATAATGTCTTTACAGAGAAGCGGTTATGCTCGCGGAAGAAAGAAGAAACCGAATTTACCAGAGGGTGGCCGAGGCTGGCAGCGTCTCCGCCTTGGAGTTGGAGCAGGAATTCGACGTCTCCACGATGACGATCTGGCGCGACCTCAACATCTTAGAAGCGGAGGGGAAGGTTCTCCGCGTTCACGGAGGAGCGGTGCGCGTCAATGCGGCGGAGCCCGTTGCCGAGCCGCGTTTCTGTGAGCGCAAGGAAATCAACAGCCGGGAGAAAAACGCCATCGCCCGATACGCGGTCGAACATTTTTTGGATTTTGAAGACATCCTCATTATGGATTCCGGTACGACCGTGGCCAGCATGGTCCCCTATCTGTCCTCCCGGTCCATCACCATCCTGACCAACGGTCTGAATCTGGTCAATATCGCGGCGGCGTCCTCTCCGGATCTGACTCTCATGTGCAGCGGCGGAATCCTGAAAGAGAACACAAAAACCTTTGTCGGCCCCCAGGCGGAGGGTTTTTTCCGGGAGCACCGCGCCAAAACGATGTTCTTCAGCGTGGCGGGGCTGATTGCCGACGAGGGGATCACGGACCGCAATCCGCTTGAAATCCAGGTCAAGCAAGCGATGGCCTCCGGGGCGGACCGGCGCATTCTCCTGATCGATTCCAGCAAATTCGGAATCCGTTCTTTAGCACAGGTCCTGCCCCTGAATGCCCTGAATCATCTGGTGACCGACAGCGGCGCCCCGAAGAAGGAAATCGAAGAAATAAAAGCGATGGGACTAGACGTCCACGTAACCCCTTAGCATCCGGGCGAATCGGCGATCACAGGATTCAGGCTACGCGACGGCCGGCAGAAGCGGCAGGAATCTCCAAGTCGCGCAGGCGTAAGATTAGAACGTAGAAAATCGAAAGTGTTTCGCCCCGGCACTTATCCCAGGAGTAGTTTTTCTCACGCACGACCGGCACAAGTGCCGGGGCTAAACTTTCGGTTCTTTGGGGCCCTCTTGAGATGCCATCCGCTTATCGCCCTACCCGGCGCGAGCGCGCGGCCCATAGCATGACACCGCCGATCGTCAGGAGGATCAGAGTGCCAGGCTCCGGAACGTCTTCCCCGAAGAAACCGCAATGCGCCCAGCCGTCCCCTGAATCCGGATCGGGGCCGAGCGTCGAGAGGTAGAGGCCCCATTGTTCCGAAAATCGCTGGCCTTCCCATTGGGCAACGAGAGCGGAACCGCCTTGGCTTTCGTGACAGGCCAATCCGGCGTTGGCGACTTCCATAGGCGTGCATCCGCCCAATTCCGCGTAGGAAACGTCCCAATCGAACCAGAGCTTGCTGAGCATCGGTTCGGCAGGTTCACGATTATAGAGGTGGACGTAGAGTTTTTGCGTTTGCCAAGGATCGTGGCCGTCCATGAAGTCCGCATCGGCGGCTAATTCGAAGGCGTCCGCAACCGCATAAGCCGTAGCACTGTGGTTCCCGTGCCCATATTCACCCTCGAAGTCATGGGTAACGATCACGTCGGGCTTGTAGATGCGGATCTGCGTAGCCAAGTAGGATGCGGCGGCCAACCGACCGGCCGCCGCATCATTGTTGCCAAAGACTCCGTCGTTCCAAAAGTCAAAGGTATCGTCCGCACTATAGGTATAGACGTCGCCGAAGCCTGCAAAAATCGGTTCATTGCGCAGACCATAGACCCAATCGGCCTCGCGGAGTTCGTTTTGCCGGGTCCCGGTCGAGCCGCCTTCGGGCCAACCGGAGGTCGTCGAGATGTGAACCATCGGCACGCCAGCCACCGTGGAATAGTAGGGAATGACACCGCCAAAAAAGATGCCTTCGTCGTCGGGATGCGCGGAAACGACCATCAGCGACGCCTTCTCCGGCTGCGGATTCCAAATGTGGTCCGCCCGGACAGTCTGGCCCAAGACGGCCCAAAATGCCAAAACGGTGAAAAAAAACGAAACGACGCCGATAGAATGTCGCGACTGCATAATAGAACCTCCGAGTTCTAGTCCATTGGACTCTGTTAGGACCTGCCGAGAATAGCTTCCCTACTGCAGAAGAGCCTTTCCATCCTGGAGCGAGCAGGCTCACATATCACCCGAAAAGTTGACGCAGCCTCCGTAATTTCGCTTTTGCCCCGTCCCCCTATATATTTACCAGTAGCACCGAAGCCAATTGAAAAATATTGCCAAAATTGTCAATATGGGATATTTAGGTAGCATGCGTGAATTGACACATGTTCTTCAAGATCATTTACAAGAAAACATTTATATATTATCGAGTTGAAATGTAAACCCACTCCATAAAAAAGGAAATTTGGTGAATTTATTCCGGCATTTATTTGTACTACTAACGGCTGGACCTCAACTGCCACACAAGTTACCATCCATTCAGGATATTGACGTGCCCATTGGGTTGATATGAAAAATCATTGGTTATCAGCACGGCCTCGATGACGTGCTTGGTGTCATTGTTAAGGCTCAGGGTGTGTTTCCCGGCCGTCAATCCCCAACGGGCCCATGGGCCGTACATCAACCAGGACTCGTCGCTAAGCTCGTCAAACTGGCAGGTCCAGGTCACGGTCGGCCCTTGGTCGATGGCCAAATTGATGTAGGGATTGCCGCCGACGTTGCGTTTGAGCTTCAGCCAGAGTACATAGACCCCGTCCGCAGGCACTTGGAAATCGATCTTCTCGGCGGGCGTTTTTTGCAAGACGACGGTCTGGATGCCGGGCAGGACCACTTTGACGGGGGGCGACGGCGCTGACTCATTTCCTCCATAGTCCACCGTTGTCAAGCGGTAAAAGAGGGTTCGTCCGGGCTTCAAGCCCCAGTCGTGAAAGACGTTGGCGTCGGGCGAGGCCACCAAAGCGCTCTGATCAGGAGTCACATCGGCAGTCTCTCCACAGTAGAGGTTGTAATGGTGGAAGAGTTCGCTTTCGTCAGACTGCCACGTGAGCTGCACGCTGTACGGCGACGTGACCGACGCCTTCAATCCTTGGACAACCGTCGGCGCGGGCCAGTCGATTCGCCGCGTCTCGTCCGGAAGAAAGGCCGGATCGTCGGTCAACACCAGGACGTCCAGCGCGCTGCGGTAGAGGGAGCTGGCGAGTACGAGGTTGCACCGACCCGGCGGCACGTCCAAAGTTCCGGTAAACTTGACCCACCGCCAGGTCGTGGACGGCGGGGAAGTGAGCGTGACGGAGCGGCCTTGGGCGGAAGCCGTCCAGTTGACGCCCTTTTCGCCTTTGACGCGTCCCCAAACGATGCAGGGACGCTCCGTTTTCGGCATTGTCAGGTTCAGCGCGACCTCGCCAGCGCCTTCCCCGGCTCGCATCCAAACGTAATGGGCGTCGGAGGCCGAACCCTGAAGGGCGGTCCACACCTTGGGATTCCGTTTCCCACTTTCGGCCTCCAAGAACAGCCGTCGCTTACCGCCCGCGGCGCTATCGGAGCATCTTTCTTCGCTCAAACTGCTTTCCAACCCGGAGTGTTCGATCGAGGAGACGGCGTAGAAGGCCGGAGAATCGGCGGCGGCATTGCGGTCGACGAACTCGGTGGTCCGGGCGGGCAACCTGGCGATCGGCACGTAGCCGATCCCGCTCCGCCGGCTGCGGTACACGCGATAGCCCGCGATCTCGGCGTGGTAGCGCGGCGGCGTCCAAGCGAGCCTCGCGCCATCCGGGGCGCGCCGGAGCTTCAGGTCTCCGGGCGGCCGGGGCAGGCCAAGGACGGCGTAATACACGTCCACCCGGCCCAACATGTTCGAGTTGAACAGCACCTTGGTTCCGTCCGGACTTACGTCGGGATTATCGAGCGCCGCGCCGCGCTTCAGTCCCGAATAACAGACGCGATACCGATTGACCACGCCGTCGGCAACCGGCTCGGCGGAGAAGCACTGGATTTCCGACAAGAATGGCGGAGCCACGATTCGCGTGGCACAGACCCACGGTTGGCTTTTGGGCCGCCAGGCCAGATACCCGTTGCAGTCCGCAGGATCATCGTAGAAATAGAGGTTCGTCCGATCAAAGAGCGGCTCATCGGGCAACCAGGCGTTTCCCCGGATCCGCGTGATGTGGCCGTCGGCATGGACGCCCCGGTCCGGCCCGACGTCTCCATGGTTCCAATCGAACTGCACGGGCACCTTGGTCCATTGTTTCCCGTCGAAATCGCACTGGACAAATCCCTCTTTACGGAAGCGGTCTTCGTACCAGAACATGACTTTCCGCTGCGCGGGATGGAACTGGTAGGAATCGTGGATCGACTCGGGAACGCTGATTTCATGGTGCTCCCGGCCGTCGCTGCTGACGATCCACAGTCCCCGTCCGCCGCCGTTCAAGTCGGCGCGGCCCATCAGGTACTTGCCGTCGGGCGAGATTTTCAGGTGCCAGCAGCCGTGGGTCTGGCAGATCACGCGGCTCCGGTGCCCGGTCTTCAGGTCGAAGGCCACCACCTTTTGTTCATCGGCCAGGGCGTAGCAGACGTCCGGTTCCGTCGGGGAGCAGACGTATTTTCGGACGATTGCATAGTCGCGCATCACGTTGCGCAGCCCGGTGCCGTCGCTCCGGACCGCCATCGGGCCGTGGGTGGGAGTCGAGCTTTCCCACATGCCCGGCCGGCGGCGGAAGACGATATATTGTCCGTCGGCGCTCCAATTGCCCTTAAAGTACGAGAGTTCGTCGGCCCACGGATCGTTCGTGAGACGCACGATCGCGGCGCCGGTGTCGACGTCGCGGAAAATCACCCGCTCGCTCTGCCAGACGTCGCCCGAAAGAGCAAGGATCTTGTAAGGCTTGGCGCCGAATCGCGAGGCCAATTCCGTCAGCCCTTGACGGCCTCGAATTCCGTCGTCCCGCTGCAGGGCGTAGCGTCCCGCACCGTCATAAGGCTGATCGGCCGAGATGTGCTGCTCCGAACGGGCGGCAAGCGATTCCGCCCGCGCGTTGCCGGGAAACGTGAGCAGAAGCCATGCCAGGATGCCGGCGGAAAGGGCTCGCGCGGCAAGCCGACGCTTCGGAATCACGGCGGGCGGATCAGCGCGTTTCATGGGAAGTCGGCGTCGAGGCCTCGACGCCCTCCAAGGGACGATTCCGATTTCTCCGCAGGAAGTAAGGGACGGTCAGCACGGATTGCCGAGAGATCATTTTTTTGCCGACCCTTAAGGCCTGCCGCACGTAGTCTACGGCCAACGTCTTTTCCTCCCTGCTGATCAGGCCGGTCATCCAGAGAAAAACGGGCCAGAAGGTCCACAGGGCCAGCTTGGCGGGGATGGTCAGCAGTCCGAGAGGGAGGCGCGAGGCGAGCAGTACCAGGACCACGGCCGCGGTCAAGATCCCCGCCAGGCGGCCGTATTCGTAACGGACGCGGAACACCCGTTGCGAAACCCACCACGTGGCCGTTGCATGGAAGAGGAAGCCGGCGGCGGCGGCGACGGCGGCGCCCATGGCGCCGAAGGGCGGAATCAAGCAGGCATAGAGTCCGCAAATCACGATCATCGATACGAACATGATCCAGGGCTTCAATCCCGTTCGCCGATGGGCGTAGAACACGCCGTCGGCGAGGTTGGCGGCGTTGGAAAAGAGGAAGGCGAGGGTCAGCGGGGCGACAATCGCGGCGGAGCGGGCATACTGGGCAGAGGCGAAGACGGCAATCACTTCGTCGATGAAGATGCACAGCCCCAATCCCACAAAAACGTAGGCGCCGAGGATCCGGGTGCACGTCCGGCCCACCACCACGGCGGCCTCCGGCAGGGCGAAGGCGTCGAACATCCGCGCGCTCCAGACCTTGAACAGCGGCAGGAAACTGAACAAGCTCACGGCCATCGCCAGTTTCGAGCCGAGGGCGTAGAGGCCCAATTCTTCCGCTCCGGCCGTTTTGACGAGAAAGAAGCGGTCGCCGCTGTTGAGCACGAAGAAACACAATCCGCCCGGCACAAAGGGGAAGACGAAGCGGAAGATCTCTCCGAACTGGCTCAGTTCGGGCCGGAAGGCGACGTTCCAGAATTCGCGCGCGTTGAGGATCACGCCGAAGAGGACGGCGGTGGCGATGGACGCCCAGAGCACACCCCAGATTCCCCATCCCAACACGGCGACGGCGAGGGTGATGATCGTGACCCGGCAGACGAACATGGCCAGCGAGACGGAGACGTAGTAGACCGACTCCACGCGGGCCTGGGCGAGGCACAGGGGGATGACCGTGGTGCAGTCGGCCAGCGCCGCCAGGATTCCCACGGCCGCCAGCGTCGGGCTGTCCACGCCGATCAACAGCCCCAGCGGCCGGGCGAAGACGACGATCAACACCGCCGCGACCAGGAGGACGATCCCGAGAAAAAGCGTCACGGTGGCTGCCGTCCTCCGCCGCATTCGCGGCGTCTTGGCCTGGCAGTAGAAGGTGAAGGTCGCGGTGGCGATGCCGTTGGCCATCAGGAGCGTGCTAATCACTTGTCCGGTGCGGGAGAGGATCTCCAGGATTCCGAAATCCGCCGGATTCAGATACCGCGTATACAGCGGCAGCAGCACGATCGAGGCCGCCTGCAGCAACAGACTCCCCACGCCGTAAACCATGGCATGCTTCAGAAAGGATCGTTGGGGAGACTTAGCCATGAAAATAACGTGCGGATCTAAAAACTAGGACGTGTTGACATTTCACCTATTACGACGCGTTCTGTTTTTTCCCGGGGAATAATTTCACATTGCTTCGCGGTTCGAAAGAGTCGTGTTTTTACGGTGTTTTTGGAAGTCGGCAAGTGGTGCTTTGCATAAATCGCCTGTTTTTCGAATTGTTGCACAATGTGGGGTCTATTCAGCCGTGTTTTTCCGTGTATTCTGCGAGTTGTAAAACGCAATAATTCCTGAGGTGCGCAAGGGGTGTGCTGAAACGGGTGTGTGGTACGGTGCAAAAAATAAGGCCAATGACCTCTTGCGGCATGGCCGCCCCGATCGCGGAGCTATCGCGGGCGCCCTGCAGTTGGTCATCGAAAGTCGAAAAATGCACGGGAGGCTCCCCGGATTGGGGTCTTTTCATTCTTTTGGGGGACTTTGTTGCTCAACCCATTTCGATTTTTCCACGTTTTTTATTTTGGGGCCGTTCCTTCCCGCTGCGGGCCGGGGGATGGATCGGGGGGGCGGCGCCTATTTTCCACGCCAAGGCCGGGTGTTCGGATCGTCTTGCCAAGGAGCGAGAGTGGACTAATGTACATTATATAAGCGGGGTGGCCCATTTGCAAGAGGATTTTTCGGGCCGGGTTGGTTTTTCACGTCGATCTTGAGCGGCTGGGGATGGAAAGTCCGCCGGTTGAATGTCAACAGGGCCAAGTGCTTTGTCAAGTCTTAAATGGGGGTTGGGTACCATAGTCCACACTTGCGTGGACATGTGGGAAAATTCGGATACCATGCCCACGCGAGCGTGGGCATGGCACCCATAATCTTAATAATAACAAAGCACTAGTTTAGCCCCGGCACTTGTGCCGGGTGAGTGGGAGAGAACATCCGACTCCCGGCACAAGTGCCGGGGCTAAACTTACAGACCTTCAGATTGGGCAAACGGATTTTTCACTTTCGAGATGCAGAACCGGTACTTGCCCGAGGGTTCCGGTGGAATATGATCGAGGTATTCGCACTCGTAGCGGACCGTGGGCCCGAACCTTTCGGCCGTGTGCCGGCGGACGGCGTCGAGGCTTTCCGAACCGAAATCCGGCCCTTTTACCAAGCGGAACACGAACCGATCGACTTCCTCTTGAATGATCTGCATCTGGGCGATGCCCGGGATCTTCATGCAGAAGTTCTCGGTCAGGGAGATTCCGGAGATCAGGTCGCCGCGCGGCGTGACGACGTAGTCGGCCACGCGGCCTTCGACCTTTTGCAGCAGGGGCAATCCTCGGCCGCAGGGGCACGTACGGCCGCCGAAAACGCCCATGTCGCCGACCGGATAGCGGATGATTGGCATGGCCCGGTTCACCAGGTCGGTGACGACGATCATACCCGGTTCGCCCGGCGGACAAGGCGTGCCGTCCGGCCGCAGGATTTCCAGATAAACGCCGTCGGCGTTGACGTGCAGGCCGGTGGACCGCTCGCATTGGCAGGCGATCAGTCCCACCTCCTCGCATCCGTAGCGGTTGGTCACGGGGCACTGGAAGACCTCTTCGATCGCGCGGCGTTCCCAATCGTGCAGCACCATACAGGTGGAAATGACGGCCCGGGGGCGAACGGCGAGGTTCGGGCGTTTCGCCCGGAGGAAGGCGGCCAACAGGTGGAGCGAATGGGCGTGGCCGAAGAGGAGCGACGGCGGCTTGCGGACCAGGGCGTCGGCGAAATCGCCGATCGCCCGATCGTCCATCTTCAGCGTGTCGAGAAATACATAATGGCGGTCTAAAAGGGCGTTTCGCAGGCGGCCTTTCCAATCGGTCCGGAGTTGGGGATTTCCCCAAACGGCGGCGACGCTTTCGCCCAACCGCCAACCGCTCCACTCATCGCTGCGGAGGGTGCACGCCCGCTTGAACTGCTGGGCGTCTTCATCGACCAGGACTTCCAGCGGAACGCCGGTTGAGCCGGAGGTCTTCTTGCAGTGCAGCGGGGCCTGCCGGTATGGGTCCGAGAGGAGATCGTCCCGCCGGCCGCGGAGGTCGGCCTTGGTCAACAGCGGAATCGCGCGGAAGTCGTCGAACGAGCCGATTCGCCCCGGTTCCAGCCCGGCCTCCCGCCACCGCTGGCGATAAAAGCGGATCGTGCGGTAGGCGTGATCCAGGAGCGTCTCGATCTTTTCCCACTGCCGGCGGCGGATGACCTCGGGCGGATCGTACTGCGTCCCCTGCAGCCGGCGATAGTGCCGCAGATAGGGGCTCCGCTCCCAGAGCGCCCAGGCCGGAGCGATCACGCGGCGGATGATCATGGGTAGAATCATCAAGACAATCTCCCGTTGCATAGCCGTTGAAAATGCCCGGCAAGTTGCCGGGCGCCGGCGAGGACGTCAAAACGGCGTCTCGCCTCAGGGGCGTAACCGGCGGCCTGTGTCCGCCGCGGCGAGGTCATCGCTTCGCGCAACGCGCCGGCCAGCGCGGCGGGATCGCCCGTCGGGACGATCCACGACGGAGAACCTTCGAGCACTTCGCGGAGCCCTTTGCAATCGGAGCCGACCACCGGTACGCCAAGGCAGAGGGCCTCGGCGGCCAACAAACCGAACGCCTCGCGGAGCGAGGGGACCGCCAACAGGTCGAGTTGCCCGAGCAGGGGGGCGGCGTTGGGCACGGCGTCGAGGAAGGTGACGCACTCGGCCAACCGGCCGCGTCGGCCGACTTCCGCCCGGTAGGCCCGCTCGTAGTCGCCGGTGGCGACCGCCGCCAAATGGAACGGGCGGCCCGGCTCCTCGTGCAACAGCCGATCGAGGGCCTCGACAAGCACGAGAAAGCCCTTCTCCGGCGAAAGGCGGCCGAGATACCCCAGTAAAAAACAAGAAGGAGAAATCCCCAGCCGCGTCCTCAGGCCGCCGTCGCTTTCCGCAGACGGCGCCGCCAGGCGTTCCAGATTCACGCCGTTGGGGATCACGACGACGCGGGAGCGGCCGCGGTCGAGTCCCGGAAAGAACCGGACGTTGTTCTCCCGCGCCGCTTTGCTCACGGCGATGCAGAGGTCCGTCCTGCTCAGAATCCTGGCCGCGATCCGGCGCATCAGGCGTCCGGACCATCCGCCGTATTCGCCGTCGCTGATCGTTCCATGAGGCGTGAAGACGTGGGGGACTCCGCGGCCGACGTTGGCCAGCACGGAGAACAGTCCGCACAGCCAACTGTGGGAATGGATCAGGTCGAACCGCCGCTTTTGGAGGAGCCGGCGGACGGTGATTCCAAGGGCCAGCGCCGTCCTCAGGTCCAGGGAACCCGAAGCATCACGGGGCAGGCGCCGTTCGATGCGCCGCAGGACGCCCGCTGCGTGCGGCGAGAGGTCCGCCTCCACGAATTCCGCTCCCTCCCAGCCGGCCAACTCCCGCGAAAACTCGCGGAACGCCGGCTCGGCCGGCCCCACAAAGCTGAAGCGGAATCCCCTTTCGGCCAAGAGGGGATAGGAGTCGAGGATATAGGTCCGGGTGCCGCCGCTCGCATAGCGCATCGCCACCAGCACGCGCCGCGTTTTCATAAAAGTTCCCTCCCCCCGACCACGGCATGGCGCCCAGAGAGAATCGGGGTGAGGAGGTTTTTGTAAAGTGATTTCTTGGGTCATACGGCCCTCACCCCCTGCCCCTCTCCCAGAGGGAGAGGGGAGTTCACGAGAGTATCGTCGAGGAGTTCGCGTAGTTGTCGCGCCGCGCCGCCGACGTTAAACCGTTGGCGGGCGTCGGGAACGTACCGGCGGGCCTCTTCCGTCCAGGGCTTCGTCATGGCCCGCTCGATCCCTTCCGCCAGCGCCCCGGGACTGCCCGCCGCAACCTGCACCGACGGCGAACCGCGGAGGACTTCGCGCAGCCCGATGCAATCCGATCCCAGGACGGGGGTTCCCAGGCACATCGCTTCCATGGGCAACAAAGGGCAGGCCTCCCACAAGGAAGGAATGACCAGCAGGTCCAGTTCGTGGAGGACCGGCGCCACGTTGGTCATAACATCCAGGAAGGTAATCCGACCGGCGAGGCTCGGCCGCCGCATCACTTCCTCGCGGTATTCAAGCACGTAGTCGTCCGATCCGACGGCCACCACGTGAAAGGGCCGCGGCAAGGGCCGCCGCGCGAGGCGGTCGAGGGCGTCGACCATCACGAGAAAGCCTTTTTGTTTCATGAACCGCCCGAGAAAGCCCATCAAAAAGACGTCATCGGCAAGCCCGAGGCGCTCGCGCAGACCGGCGTGGGAAGGGCGGCCGTTTCGGGAAAGCCGCTCCACGTCGATGCCGTTGACGATCGTCACCAGACGGCATTTCCCCCGGGCCAGCCCCGGGAGATAGTCGAGATGGTTCTGCAGCGCGTCGTGGCCGACGGCAATCAAGGCCGTGGCCCGGCGAAGCAGCCGCGCCAATACGCAACGTTTCAGCAGGCCGAGGGGGCCGGGGAATTGATCGGGGCGGAACACGTCGTGGGAGGTGATGAGGTGCGGCACGCGCGTCCCCCGATGGACGAGCGCCACCGCGGCCCCGGCGGTCAATCCCTGCGAATGGACGGCGCAGAACCGGCGCGTGCCCAGTTGGCGCCGGACCGCGGACCACAGCCGGCACTTGCCTCCCACGATCGGCGCCTCGACGAACTCCACGTCCGGCCAGGCGCGGACGTCGTCTTGGAACCGGCGGAACGTCTCCTCCGCCGGGCCGAGAAAGGTAAAACGGTATCCGGCCTCTCCCAGGGGGCGATAGTAGTCAATCAGATACGTACGAATGCCGCCGACCGGCCAGCGGAGGACGGTCAGCACCCGGCGAGGACCGGTCTGAACGGCGGGGGAGGTCACGAACACTGGCCCTCCAGGAGGGGATAATAATCCGGGACGAACTCGGCTTCCCAGGCGTGCTCCACCTCTTGACGCTGGCAGTGCAAAGCGATCACCAGAAAGGCGCCGTACCACAGCCAGTGATACCGGAAAAGGTTGTGTCCTCCCCAGCCCATGAACAAGAGGAGCACCACGGCGGTTCCCACCGCGAGCGAGACCTGATAGGGGAATACGCCGGCGCCGGGCGGTCCGCGGCGCATGAATTGGCGGGCCTGCCACACGTTGGCCAGGAAGGCCAGCAACACCAGCGCCAAAGCCGCGCCGCCGCAAGTCCCCAATTCGCTGAGCGTCTGTCCGTAGAGATTGTGGGTCTGGAAGCCGTGTCCCATTACGGTGCCGAACGCGCCCGGCCCGATGCCCAGCAGGGGATTCTTGCTCCACAATCGCAGCCCGTCGTTGAATCCTTCTATGCGCCCCTGCGCCGATTGCCAGGCGTTTTCCGGGCCGTAGGAAGGGTCGATAATCGTCCGGAACCGGTTTTGGCGATCCGCGGGCAAAGCATTCCAAACGATCGGCAGCGCGGCGGCAAGCAGGATCAGCAGCCGGAAGCGATACCTCGACGAGAGGACCAGGATTATTCCCAGGGCGCACAATCCGCAAAAGGCCATGCGGGAGCCGGTATGGATGATGCAGACCAGCGAAACGCCGACAAAGACCGCCAACAGCCCCCGCTGCCACCACTTCCGCCACGAATTCCAGAGCGGGAAGACCATGGGCAGGGTGCAGACGATCGTGGCGCCGAAGGAATTCGGATCGGCGTACGTCTTGCCGACGCCCACCATGCGGATGATGCCCTGGCGCCACTGGTGCCGGCCGTTGTGGAACTCCCAGAACGAATGCATGACGTAGAGGGCCGTAACAACCAGGAAGACGGTGATGATCCGCCGCAGATCGCGCTCATTGCGGATCGTGGAAACGACCAGCACGTAGAACACGACAACCTTCAGATAGTCCTCGACCTCATTTCTTCCCGTCTCCCTGTAGAGACTGGACCACCAGGCCGTCAGCACCACGAGCACCAGCGCCAAGAATGCCGCGTTGAGCGGATTGGGAATCCACGACTTGCGCGCGAACAAGAGCCAGTAAACAATGGTCACGGCCATGTAGAGGCGCTCGACGTGCAGCGCCCCGAGCGACGACCAGACCTCGAACGGCCGGTGCACGTACAGCCACATGTATCCCGCCAGTAGCAAAAACATGAACGACTCGTTGGTGGACTTGATGTAATCCTCCACGAGTCGCAGCGTCGGCTTTCCGCTTTTCAGCGTTGCGTTCATTGTTCCGCCTGCATCACCCAAGGCGATTTCCCAAGCCATCGTTTTGCCCGGCGCCGGACGGAGGAAACCACGTGCGTATGAATCCAATGGACGGCGTACGTGCGGGCTGCGCGCCGACAGACCAGCGACGTTTCCGTGCGCCGCTCGGCGTTGCAGAAAATATTCTTGTACGACTCCTCGCCGCGGAGGAAATCGAATTCCCGAATCCCTCGGAGGATCAGGACCTCAAAGAACAAGTGAAGCAATAGAGCGCCCGGGCTGTAGATGCTCTTCGCGGCGTCGAAACCCGTCTGGAATCCGTAGTATTTCCCGTGAAACTGGTAACCGATCTGGAATGCCACGGACTGGCCGTTGAATTGCAGCAGGTAGAGCTGGGCCAGCCCCTTGGGCAGGAGCGTCTCGATCGCCTCCTGCTGGAATCCCACGTAAGCGGGATTCGCAAACGGGCTGCTCTCGCCGCGCAGGCCGCGCGAGGAGCGGTGCAACTCGACGACGGCCGGAAAGACGGCGCGGACTTCCTCGGCGCTTTCCACCGCGTGCAGTTCCACGCGGAAGTCCCTTCGCGCTTTTTCCAGACGACGCCGTTCGCGCTTTCGTCGATGGCCGCTGAGCCGCCTCATCAGCAGGTCCATGCTCTCGGGGAGATCGAACCAGGGGCACACGACGCCGGGAACGCGGATCGTCGGACCGTCGCGCGCCAAGGCGTCGATCAAGGCCCTCGTGGCCGGATCGTCCGGCGGAACGTCGGGAAACCACAGGCTGTCCCAACTCCGGTCGGCGCCGAGAAAATGGCCGGCGATCGCTTCCACGGCCGCCTCGGCGTGATCGCGATGAACGATCGGTCCCAGGTACTCCGGGCAGGTGGGGCCTCCCACGCCGATCCACGACAGTTTCCGTTCTCCCCAGCGGGTTCGGATAACATAGAGCGGCGCAATTCCAATTAATTCCCGACCGCGCCTCACGCTGAGTAAATACATCGTGCGGTTCTCGCCGAACCACTTCCACCAGATGCTCAACCATTCCCAGCGGCGGAAGACGCAGGGATAGACGGAGGCCGCAAGCAGCTCGTTCCAGGCTGCGGCGGATCCTACGTCGAGGAGATCGGCGTGCACGCGGACTTCCAGCGGGACTGTCGGAGACGTCATGGGGATGGGTTCTTTCGTTGCAATCTGGTCTTCAATCGACGGAGCGTCGGCCACCAGTGTTGATGGCCGAAGGTGGCCAATCGTCCGAACGCACGTCGCGGAGCGATCATGGCAATTCCCACCATGTACGGGCGGGGCCGCCAGTGGGCGAGCGTGTCGGTCAACAGGCCGACCGTGTCGACGGCGCAATACTCCGGATCGTGAAACAGTTGTTCAAGCAGTCCGTGGAACATTACCATTCCCGGGCTGAATTCCCCGAATTCGGGATCGTAGGCGATCTTCAGGGGATGGAAGACTCCCTTGGCGGCGAAACCGTAGCAGAAGGCGATCGGCCGATCCTCCAGCGTCAGGAATGCCAGTCGCAACTGTCCCCAGACCGCCAACTGTTTCGCCTGCCGAACGAAGTAGGGGAAGACTCCGCGGGCGAAGACCGAGCTTCCGGCCGAGCCTTTCCAACTGCGGTTCTCGATCTCGAAGCCGCGCCGCAGTTGCGTTTCCATATCGTCGGGCGGGATCTGGGAGCGAATCGTAAAATTCAGTTCGCCGCGGTCCGTAAGCTGCCGGAAGGCCCAGCCCAATTTACGGCGGTGCCGCCGGGACCAACTCTCGCGGTAGGCTTCCCAGTCGTGATCGATTCCGATGACCCCCACCGGATACCGCTCCTGGATACTCAGGGGCATTCCGGCGCGGCCCACGGCCTTCCAAAACGCCTGCCAGCGAGGCACGCCCAGGGCGACTTCATCCAGCCATACAACCTGCTGTGGCAGCTCGGCGATCGTTCCGACCAACAGCCCCATGACCTGGTCCGTCGCCCGATCGGCGTCGACCAGCAGTCCGCCGCCGGTCGGCAGCCAGGCATTGGCCGGGATCATGGCGGCGCTGAGCACGCGGTAGAGTCTCTTCCGCACCAAGGGGAGGGCGGCCACGAGTTTCCCTTGATCCCTGACGACCGCGGCCCGGAAGCCGCTGCGCGGCGCAAACGCCTCGACCCATTGGGCCACCAGTTCGGCGCGGGCCGTCGGAGCGGCGACGTCGCTCCGCTGCCAGAGATCGTCCCAGTCGGCGGCGGCCGAACGCAGCTCCTCGACGGAGTTGATCCAACCGACCTGCGGCAAAGCGGATTGTATCATGGCGTGGCTTCCCCGTTGGCCGATCGCGGCTTCCCCGCAGGATCGGCGATCGCGCCCGGACTGCAAGCGACCGCCGTTTTCCCGGCCAAACGCAAATAAAGTTGTGAATACTGCTGCAATACGCGTTTTTTCGAAAACAACGCCGTTGCCCGGGCGGCGGCGCGTGCGCCGAACGTCTTTCGCAGGGCGTCGTCCCGCAAGAGGACGCAGATCCTCTCCGCCATGCGTTCGGGCGACTTCGGCGGCACGAGAAATCCCGTCACACCGTCTTGGACGACCTCTCGAGAGCCGCCGACGTCCGTAGCCACGGCGGCGATCCCCGCCACGGCGTATTCCAGCAACGCATTTGAAAAGCCCTCCGACCGGCTGGAAAGAACGCCCACGTCGCAGTGCGCCAAAATGGAAAAAGGATTCTTCACCGGCCCCAACCATTGGATGCTTTGGGCGACGTTCAACTCGTCGGCCAGGCGGCGCAGTTCGGCATAGTAGCGAGGCTCCTGAAAGCCAACGACCAAAAAACGCGTTGCCGGGTGTTGCTCGATGACCAGCCGGGCGGCGCGGAGAAACGTTGCATAATCCTTGACGGGCCGAACCGTGGCCACCATGGCCACGACCTGCTCGCCGTCGCGAATTCCCAGCGAGGAACGCGCCGGCACGTGGGCCAGGCCCTCGATCCACCGTTTCGACGGGGCCGCGTTGGGGATGACGCTAATTCGCCGCCGGGGAATCCATTCCAACTTGGCGGCCGATTCCCGGACGGCCTCGCAATTGGCCGCATAGCGGATCCTGAAGGGGGCCAGCAGCCGGGCCGTCCAACGGCTCCGCCAGGTATGCCAGTAGCCGAGGTTGCGGCGGCTGCCCAGCACCGTGCCCCGTCTGGCCAGGAGGACGGCCAGAGCGGCGTAAAGTTCGCTGGTGGGAGAAAACGTGTGGACCACGTCGGCCTTCACCTCCTGGATCAATCGCGCCAAGCGGACCAGCCGACGGAATGCGCCGCGGCGGCCGCCGCGTTCCGAATCATAAAGCACCACGGGTTCTACGGGAAAAACTCCGAAATCCAGTCGCTGCAATCTACATAGTATGCCAAAATGCAGATCAAACCGATCGCGCGGCAATTCCTTTTGCAGAAACAATAAATACTGCTCCGTGCCGCCTTCCGGACCGTAGAAATTGTCAATTAAAAATAATATTGTGCTCTTTTCGCTCAACGGTAACGATCTTTCGGCGCCCGCAGGTTCTATCTCGTTTGCCACTCAAAAACATCGGGAAGGAAGGAGTCCGGGACTCCCGCGGCGTACCAGGAACAATCGATGCGTGAAAGGCACAATCCGTCCTTCCCGTTTCCGATCCGGCGGCGTTGCGTCGTACAGCCGATCCGATAGCCGGCGGCCCGGACACGGTCGAGAACCGCTTCCGAAAACGCGCCGTCCGGATAAGCGATCATCTCGATCGGGCGCCGGAGCAGGTCCTCCAGGCAATCCTTGCTCTCGCGCAGCTCCCGGTCCATTTCCGAGGCGGTCAGTTGGGGGAGCAAGGGGTGCGTCACGGTGTGCGAGCCGAATGCCAGGCCGGCGGCCGCCATCTCCCGGATCTCCTCGACGTTGAGAAAGCAGCGAGAATCCTCGGCCGGAGCGGACGGGAGGCAGTCCGCCCTCCGCAATCGCTCCTTGCGTTGGTCCGGCGGGAGCCTCTTCCACCGGCTCACCGTTTGACGATAAAGCTCCGGCGTGGGCGGGGCGCCTTCGTCGCCCGAGAGGGCCCGGCGGAGGCGCCGGCCCGACTCTCCGGCGGGATGGGCCGCCGCGCGGTGGAAGGCCCGGCCCAGGGCTTGTTGCCAAAAAAGCTCCGTGCTGCCGATCTTGCCGGTCGTCACGAAAATCGTCGCCGGAATGCCCAACTCACGGAGGACCGGAAAGGCCAGATCATAGTTGTCGCGCCAGCCGTCGTCGAAGGTGACGGCGGCCAACGGTTTGCTTCCCACGCGGGCCGTGCAGAGATCCTGCAACGGTAAGAAGGCGAATTGTTCCCTGCCGTACGTTAAAATCTCGCGGAAGAAGTCGACCGATGCACTGGGGCAGGTATCGAACGGATCGAGCAGCCGGCCCGGGGGGCGAATCTGGTGGAAGGTGAGAATCAGCCGCCGGCGGCGGGCCAACGCGTTCCACAGGCGCAGCGCGCCGGATCGTACGGACCATTTGACCAGGCCCGCGTGCGCTTTTCTTGCCAGGGGAATTACTGAAATACTGTCTCGGACGCTTCGCATTTTGTCATACGATCATATTGAGAGCCGGCCCCCTCAGGTTTTCCGCGTACGGACCTCGGCGCCGGAGAGAGACGGTCGATCACCTGCACGTAGGCGCGGGCTTGGGCAGCGAAGGAAAACCGGTCGGCGACGGAACGAAGGCCCTGGAGGCGCATTCTCGCGCGCGCGGCATCGTCGCCGAGAAGCCCAAGGATCCGATCGGCCAGCGCCCGGGGATTGCCCGGCGGCGTCAGGCAGCCGGTTTGTCCGTCTTCGACGACCTCTGGCGTGCCGCCGACGGCCGTGCCCACCACAGGCACGCCGGCCGCCAGGGCTTCGAGCGCCACGTTAGGCAGACCTTCCGTGAACGACGGCAACACCATCACGTCGAATTGGGGAAGAAAGCAGTCTAAATCGGAGCGGAATCCGGCGAGAATGAACCGGTCTATCATATTTTTCGCGGCGATCCGTCGGGCCAAGGACGTGCGGAGTGGGCCTTCGCCGAAGACCACAAAACCCACGTTGGGCCATGCTTTCACGACCGCGGTGGCCGCATCGATCAGGACGGTGAATCCCTTTTCGGGGCTTAAGCGGCCGGCCGCCCCGACGATACAGCGCACCGGATCGGGAAACATCCGCCGCAAACGCTCCCGGTAATCGGGATCGGGATTCTGGAACCGCTCCGGTCGAACGGCGTTGGGAATCACGACGATCTTTTTCCGGGGAACTCCCGTCCGGCGCACCTTTTCCGCCTGCGCCGCCGAGACGCAAATCACCCGGTCGAACCAGCGGAGGACGCGGCGGTCGAGGGCTTCGTAGAGCCGGACCCGCGGACACTCGCCGGTCCAGCCCCGCGAGACGGAAACGACGGGGACGCCCCGCCGCCGACCGGCCAAGAGGCCCAACAAATCGGCCTTGTAGCCGTGGCAGCACAGCAGATCCGCACCGGTGCGGCGTAAGACGCCCATCAGCTCTCGGCAGGCGGCCGCCAACCGGGGCGTATCATACTGCAATTCCATCGCCTCGCAGCCGGCGGCCCGGGCGTGCTCCAAGAACGTCCGGCACAGCCCGGTCTCCGCAAACGAAATGAAGACTGAACGGATCTCCGGCGGCAGGGCCCGGGCCAATCCGAGCATCTGCCGCTCCGGTCCGCCGAAGAATCGAGAGGCCGTCAGATGCACCACGGTCCTCGTCATCGACGCCCTCCTGCAGCTTGTTCCTGCGCTTGCCAGATCGTTTCCAGCCGGGCGGAAAGCCTCGACCAGTCGTACTGTTGGACGACCACTTGGCGTCCGCAGCGCGCCATTTCACCGATCGCACGGGGATGGTTGATATGTTCCGTCAACGCGGCGGCCACGTCGTCCACGTCTTCCACCTGCACGAAATCCTTGCCGGGCTCCAGGCGCAGGCCCTCGGCGCCCACGCGGGTGGAAACCACGGGACACTCGGCGGCCAGGGCTTCGAGAATCTTCAGCCGCGAGCCGCCGCCGATGCGCAAGGGAACCACCATCAGCCCGCACCGATGGAGGAACGGGCGAACGTCGTCGACGTCGGCGTGCAGTTCCGCGCCGGGGCACGATCGCACGCGCTCGGCGAGCCGCGGCGACGGCTTTCGGCCGACGATCATCAACCGGGCCGCCGGAATCTCCGCCCGGACCCGGGGAAAAATCCGGTCCAAGAGCAACCCGACGGCGTCCAGGTTGGGACGCCAGTCCAGACTGCCGAGGAACAGCAAGTTATTAGGATCGCGCACCGCGCCGTTCGGCCGGAAATATTTGACGTCCACGCCGTTGTCGACCACGTCCACCCGGTCCGCGCCGAACTGCGTCCGGATCAGCCGCGCGTCGCTTTCGCTGACGGCGACCGTCCGCAGCGCCGCGGTAAACATCCGTCGCTCGAAGCGCTCGAACTTCTTCCATTGCCGCCGGATGTACCAGCGTTTGAGCCGGTTCGTCTCGTTCACATAGTACCGTTGCCAGATCATGGATTCCACGTTGTGCGCCATCACGACGCAGCGCCGGGACGCCAACGGGCCGAGGCTTTCGCCGTAGGGCGTCCACTCGCAATGCCAGAGGTCTACTTCGTGCGCGGCGGCATGAAGGCGGATCGCCCGCCGCAACGCCGCGCTGTTATGCGTCTGGACTGAATAGGGCAACGGAGAGAACAGGTTCCAGAGCAGGCGGCCGTAAAACGCCGCTCCGCCTTTATGGGGCAGGAGCCGATCCACCAGCACGCTCTCTATGCCCTTCCCGCGGAAGAATTCCACTGCCCGCCGCGTCTGTTCGGCATCCGAGCCGGGATAACAAAGATAGGTAATCTGGTGCCGCCGCGCCAGAGGGAGAAGCAAGTTCAAGGTCCGGATCCGCTTGCCGGAATTTGGCGGATACGGCAGTTCTTCGTCAATAATGACCACGCGCATCGAGATTGTTTCACCTCATCCACGTCTTAGTCCGGAGGGTTGCAACAGTTCCCACAGCGTCCCCGTTCCCGCAGCGACGTGGATGGTGACGTACACTAGGGGGAGCCACGGCAGGAGGCCGAGGTTGCGCCGCTTCAACGTGCCGATGACGGAGCCGCCGAGCACCAGGATCGTGTAGACCGACAGGACCGCAAGATAAGCCGCGGCACACCACCGAAAACAGAGCGCGGGCGCCAGGCCCAGAAAGACGCCCGCCAGGAAAAGCGCGGGGATCAACGCCCCCAGGGAAAGCGTTTCCGGATGTTTCCGCAGCAATCGCATCCGACCCCGGCCATAACGGACCAACTGGCGGAACAATCCTCCGAGGCTCTCCCGGGGAGCGTAGCGGACCGCGACTTCGGGAGTGAAGTAGCAGCGGAGTCCCGCCCGGTCGATGCGATGGTTCAGTTCCACGTCCTCGCAGGCGTCGAAAGATTCGTCAAACAGTCCAATCGCGTCGAAGAGCCGCCGGTGATAGGCCACGGCGACGCTTTGCGCCGGCACGAAACCCTCCGCCGATGAATAAATGTACGAATCCGCATGATGGCCCAGCCACGACGAACGGGCGGCGGCGATCGCCCGTTGGAGCCGGCTGGCCCCGGAGACGTCCAGCGGCTGCGGCCGTCCGATGCAGTCGGCGCCGCTCCGCTTAAAGGCCTCCGCCAGCCTTTGCAGATAGCGGCGATCGTCCAATTCGCAATGGCCGTCGACGATCAGCACCACGTCACCCCGGGCGTGTTGAATCCCGATGTTCCGGGCCGCGCTGGAAAGTCGCCGCGGATTGGCCAGCAGGCGGACGTTCTCGCGCTCCGCCGCGAAGCGGGCGACCCGTTCGGGCGTGCCGTCGGTCGACTGTCCGTCCACTACGAGGATTTCAAACCGTCCCGGATCGTAGTCCTGGCCGCTTAATTGTGCGAGGATCCGCTCGATGAAACGGGCTTCATTCCGCACCGGCAGGATCACGCTAATGAACAACATCGCACAATCGTCCAAAGTGAAATCTTTGAAGCAGTCCCGCCAATTTCTCCTCATTCCTGGACAAATTCACGTAATGTCGAAAACGAGACAACCACGGCGCGGAGGGAATCCGCGGCTGTTTCGGGTCGAGTTCCCAGGGATGGACGTAGAACGTGAAGGGCCGCTGTTCGGTCTCGTTGATCCGGCGCAGGCAGTAGAGTGTCCAGGCCAAGGGATAGAGGCGAAAGTATCCGCCCCCGGCCACCGGGACGTTCATCCCCGCCAGCCTTACGACCGCGGGAGGAAACTCCCACAGCGGTCCGGCTTCCGTCGTCAGGAAATGCGGCCTGGGCGCGGCATCGGGGATGCCGTAGCGGTCGTGGTGGATGGGGAACACGCTGGAGTCCACCAGAAATCCTTCCTCGACCAGGATCTCCAGCGCCCAGCGCGATTGGCCGGTGATCGAGAAACTGGGAGCGCGGTACGCCGTAATGCGTTCTCCGATAACGTCTTGCAGCAAGTCCCGCGACCGCTGTAAATCCTCACGGAACTGATCCGGCGTCTGCTCGAAAACCAGGCGGTGCTCGTAGCCGTGCGAGCCGATCTCGTGCCCCCGGGAATGGATCTCCTGGACCAACTGGGGATGACGCTTACCCACCCAACCCAGAACGAAAAACGTGGCCTTGACCTGATAGCGATCCAACAGCCGGAGGATGCGGCGCGTATTGACCTCCACGCGGCTTTCCCAACGGTCCCATTGCTGGCGAGGAATACACTTCTCGAACGCCGACACGTGGTAATAATCCTCCACGTCGACGGTGAAGACATTGAGCATTTTGGCCGAGAGCGGGCCGCCGCCGCTGGAGAGTTTCCGGACGGAAAGCTCCGAGCGGCCGGAAACGAGGTTGCCCTTGCCGGTCGGAACGCTGGCCGCTTCGACCAGGATGCTGATCGGCGTCGGCGCGGCGCGTTCCGCTCCCTCCTGTTTCTCAGAAGACAATTCCTTCAAGAACTGGGGCGGCGTCACCTTCCGGGAAAGACCGAAGAGCCGCAGCAGCCACCGCTCGGGCAGCTTCAGGACGCGGCAAGACGTGCAGATCAAAAGCCGCAGGTCGAGCCACAGACTTCCCCGTTCGATGTATTCGCAGTCGAGCACCAGCTTGCAGTGTACGCTGGCCAAGTCGCTGTCCGGCGGCAGGTTGACCTGAGCCAATCCGGTGATACCCGGCGGAACCATGAGTCGGTCGTGATAGCCCGGCAGCACCTCGGCCAACACGCGCACGAATTCCGGCCGCTCGGGCCGCGGACCAACCAGGGACATCTCCCCCTTCAGCACGTTCAGCAATTGAGGAAGTTCGTCGAGGTGGAGTCTGCGGAGGATCCAGCCCAGCCACGTGATCCGGGGATCATGGGCTTGGGGCCACACCGGACCGGTACTCTCCTCCGCGTCGTGCCGCATCGTGCGGATTTTGTACAGCCAGAACATCTTCCCGTCCTTGCCCGTTCGGAGTTGGCGGTAGATTCCGGGGCCCCGGGACGTCAACCGCGTCAACACGATAAAGAGACCGATAAACAGCGTCCCCGGAACGAGCAGTATCGCCGAGAGCACGCGGTCAAGGACTCCCTTCCAGCAAAAATAGGAAGAGGGAACCAATCGGGGTTGGGATTCGAGCGGCGCTTGCGGTGGTTCGACAATCAGTCGGGTCTTGCGGACCAACGTGTTGTGACGCATCGTTGACTGCTCCTATTCCTGAAGGCGGGATCCCCCGCCCGTCTCCTAGTCGCCACTGTAGGCGTAATATCCGTAACGGGCCGCGTAGCGGTTGCCGGGAACGCCGTTGAGCACCATTCCCACGGGCCGACCGCCCGCCGCCGCCAGACGGTCGCAGGTTTCGGTGACCTGGTCCACCCGGCTGATGTCGCGCATGGCACAGACGATGGCCGCGTCGGCGGCCCTCGCCAGAATTAATGACTCGCTGGCCACGAGAATTGGCGGCGTGTCGATGATCACGTAGCGGTATTCCCCCGGGATCTCCTCCAGCAGCGCCTTCCACGTCCCGTTGGACAGAAGGCGGAAAGGATTCGCGCGCAGCCGCCCCGCCGGAAGCACGGAGACGTGGTCCCGGGCACTCAGCACGATGGCCTTGTCTAAGGCGCATTCGCCACTCAGCACCGAGGCCAGCCCCGGCTCCAACGAGACGCCGAAAAGACGGTGGACGTCGGGAGAACGCAGGTCGCCGTCGACCAATAATACCGGATCTCCCGTAGCCTGGGCCATGCTGATGGCCAGTTGGGACGCCACGCTCGTCTTTCCTTCGTGGTTGATTGCGCTGGTCACCGCCAGGAACCGCATGTTCTTCAGGCTTCCACAAAGCGTCAATCTCGTTCGCAGACTATCGATGCTCTCCTCGAAAAGGCGCTGGTCCGACCGCAGCCGCGCTCCGCCGGAAACGCCGATGACGCGGCTCTGCGCCGGCAGGCGGGCGATTTCTCCCAAGACGGCCAACGAGGGCCGTCGTTCCAGGTCCTGAAGCTCACCCACCCGGCGTACGATCCGTTCCCAACCGAGCAATGCCAGCATCGGCACGCACAGGCCGGCCAAAGCGGCCAGGAGCATGTTCCGCCGGGCGGTGAACGTCGGCTCGACGGGGGGCTCCGCCAACTTCAACAGAGAGACGCGGGCCGGAGCGCCCCGCTCGGTCTGAAGCTGCAAAACCCGTTGGGAGATCAACTCCATCACTCGTTCGGCCCGGGACAACTCTTCACGTTTGAACTCCAGCAGCAACGTGTCTCCGCTGGCCTGCTTGGCGTCCTTCAGCGTCTGATGATACTCCTCCTCGATCCGCTGCTTCAGGATCTCCTGGCCCCGAAGCTCGGACCGCATCACGTCGATCTCCTCCTTCCATTTGGCGGCCTTCCCCATTTCGACCTCGGAACGTTTGGCGAGCAACGTCGCCTCCGTCTCTTTCTCGACGCGCCGTCGCACTCGGGCGCGCAATCCCTCGAGAACCTGCCGGGCACGGGCGATTTCCGTTTGCAGTTGAAGGTAGTCGGGATCCTTGGCGCCTTGGGTCGCGAGGACTTCAATTTCACGGAGTTTTTTCTGCTGCGCCAGAATCTGGTCGCCCTGCCGCTTGACTTCCGGATTCTCCTCGATGCGCGATTCAACGAGGGCATCCCGCAACGCCGTCTCGTGGGGAGTCAACGTCACTCTTCCGGGGCCGGCGGGGCTTTTCCCCTTCGGCGCCGACAACGCCGCTTCGGCGGCCTTGATCTTCGCTTCCAGAACGGCGCCGTCCACCTGGGCCATGATCAGCCGGTTCCGGAGATCAGCCAGAGACTGTTCGGCGTTCGAGCCGCTCTCGGTCTTGGCGGCAAGCGGATTGCGTTCCGTGACCTGCCTGGCCAGATTCCGCAGCTCCTCGCGTAAGCGCAAGACCTCGTTGGTGCGGCCCTCTTTCTCCTGCCGCAGCAGTTCCAGAACGAATCGCGTTCGTTCGTCGTCGCTCTGGTCCCGCATGCGAAAGTACGCGTCCGTTACGGCGTTGACGGCGTCGGCGGCGCGGCGGGGATCGGAATCGAGGAACTCGATTTTGAACAACTCGGATTCACCCACCGGAGCAACCTGAATCCATTTCGACAACCATCCGATCTTGCTCGCCTTGTCGGTCAATTCCGGGATGTCGGCGATTGCCGGCCGCTTGGCGGCCAATTCCAACACCATGGGGCTCCGGATCAATTCCACTTGGGTCTGGAAAAAGGCCCTCGATCGGTCCTCATTGCGCGTCTCAAACGCTAAAAACGGCGTCTTTTCCTCGATCCGCAGCCAAGCCGCGGCCCGGTACTGCGGTTTGGAGAGCAGACGCGCCCCGACGGCCCCCAGGCAAGCCAAAATCAATCCAATAGGCAAGGCCACCTTCCACCATCGCCGCACGGCGGCCATCAGGAAGGATACGGTCAGCGTCTGATCGCGAGGGTCGCTGCGGAGTCTGGGCTTCGTCGGCGGCAACGGCAAGTTCCAAGTCTCCGCGGGAAGGAGCTGATGACGAGACTCGCGGGCCGACGAAGCGTCGGAAGGAGCATCAGTTCTTTTCATAATTAATAGCCCTGTTGCGGCAAGCCTCCATTGCTCCAATCATCCATCGCACCAATTCAGGATTCCGACAACGAGAGTCGGTTCGCTCATTGCAGACTCCGTCCCCGTGGGTGACAGCCGCCCTGAAAAAACAGAGACCGCCATCGCCTCAAGATGAAAATTTCCTTCAAGAATCCCTCCATTTTGCCTATCCGTTGCAAAGAGTCACAATGTCCCAATCTTAATTCTGCGGCACCTTGCGAATACGAACTTCGAAAATCTAGCCAAGCCCACTATTTGGAGGATCGTTAGCGATCCGGACAAGATTCCTCCTCAAATCGCACATGCCAATTCTGGGCAAGTAACGCTGGTGCGTGACATTATACAAATAGGGTTGAATGGGTCAAGTAGATGATAATTATTTTTTACATAGTCGTAAAACTTTTGTACATATTACCCATTTTTACTGCCAAATTTCCACATACTCAACTCAGATTGACAATAAATACGATAACTTTGTCAAAATATGAGATTTCTGCAGATGATGCTTCAGCACATTGAATAGAAAAGTTATTCAATCAAAAGAAGGATTGGGGCTGTGAGCAGAACAAAAAAAGGAATAAATAGGAAAAACAGATTGCTTCAAACATCTAGCGCTAATAAATCAATGCGACAAAATAGGCTATATGAGAAATTTTGTTAAGATGCTATTTGATACATCACTGGCAAAAACATAATCTTGTAATTGCCATGGATGAACGATGCATCGGTTATTAGAAGCTGGACCGCGGGTTGCCGCCGCCCTGAAGCACCGGTCCGGAGAACCTCGTTGCCGTCCCCACGCCCAGTAACGAGAATCCCATGATTCGTTCGAACGGGGCCGTGATCTTTGCCAAAGAGGTGTCCAAGGCGATCATCTTGTCTTCGGCGATGAATACGCGGTCGCCTGGAAGAATTTGGTAGTTCGTGCTGGCGCACGCCTCGGCGGTAATCTCCTCCCATTTGACGGGAAGGACCTGCACGGCTCCCGGCTGGCACGTAGGCCGAGCAATCCAGATCTTCTTGGAGGAGACCTGTTGGAGGCCGTTGATTTGCGCAATGGCGTCGAGCACGGTTTCATTGCCCGTGACGGGAAAACGGTAGACGCCGTCGCCCAGGCCGGCGCCTTGGGTTACGATGTAGTACATCTTGCTGTTGTAAGCGTAAATGTCTACGGCCACTTCGGGATGATCGAAATAGTACGATAAGTGCCGTTCAATGGCCGATTTGGCTTGGGCGATCGTCATGCCTACGACGGGAACGCTGCCGTAGCTGCCGAGAGTGACGGTTCCGTCAGGACCGACCAGGTGCAGACCGGCAATTTGCTGTCCCGAGGCGACCTGCGCCAATCCCACAAAAGTCACCGGCGTCCGCAAGACAGGGAGGAGTTGTCTCTGGATGGCGGCTTGCGCCTCTTCGAGGGTCATGCCGGCGACGTGAACCGATCCATACCGAGGTCCCAACTGGACGAAACCGCCCGGCTCAATCACATAGACCCCGCTGATGGGTGCGTCGGGGAAAGTCCCCTGCACCTGAATGGACAGCGCATCGAGACTCCGCAGGTGATAGGGAGAACGCGGCACCACGCGGATGGCATCGATGGTGAGAATGTCCGGCGGCTCGATCACGTACGTAGGGAGCACCGTTTTATGCAGTTCTTGCGGAGTGAAACTGCAAGCCTGCACAGGTACGGCGGCCACGGGAGCAGGGGCGGGAGGTTTTTGCACGGTTTGACAACCGCTGCCCGCCAGAAAACTGATTAGTGTTACCAGACCAGCCAAACCGGAAATTTCGCGCGATGTGAATAGCATGGCGGTTCTACGATTTCCCTATCGAGTGGATGGATTCATGGCGCTCCCTTTTTTGTAAAAATTCGGCATTATCGTTGGCACCGTCACAACTGAAACCACGCCGGCGGGCAATCAAATGGCCGGGGAGGTCCTGATGTAACGATTATACCGTTTATCTCGAAATGCACGGCTTTCCCGGCTAGTCAAAAGGATCCGTTTTTACCGAAAAAACCTGGATTTTTTCAAGAAATCAGAACACCGGCATTCTTCAGACAAAACGGCAAGTGGATTTGCCGATTGTGTCGATATCTCATAAAATAACGTGTTGATTAGCCGGCGGGCCGGCGGATGATTGCCGTCGCGGCCGCCACCACGTTGGGGGTTTCCCTTGCCTGGTATGGAGGAGAGCCATGCGGCGACTATTCATCATGGCGGTAACCTTGGCAGCCGTCTGTCTTGTGGTTTCCTTGCGACCAGTGTCGGCCCAGATCTATGCCCCAAGCGGTCCCCAAGCCCTGCCGCCGACCTTCAGCCCCTGGTTAAACCTGTTCCAGCGCAACACCGGTCCCTTGGACAATTACCATACTTGGGTTCAACCGGAAATGCGCTTGCGGCAGACCCTGCAATACCAAGCGAGGAATATCCAGTCGTTGCAGCAGTACGTTTCCCAACCCCAGACCAGGACGGACGGCAAACTGGCGCCGACCGGCGTCGGCGGCGGATTCATGAGTTACTCTCACTATTACCCCGGCTTGAACACATCCGGCGGTTTCCCTCTGGACAGAAATCGTCGCCCCGTGAGACTGGGCTCGCCTTCTTATTTCCAACCCCCCGGATTGCAATTCTAAGGGCACCGGTGACATCCTGCCGGATCCATGGCACACGAACACGCGAAGCTTCTGCTGGAGCAAGCCAAAAACTTCGGCCAGCGCGCTGAGGCGGTCCGACAAGCGATGGGGATGGGGATGCCCCTCTCTGAAATCGAGCAATATCTCGATTGGCTGGACCAGAGAAAGCTGCACTCGATCAGGTTTGATGAGGAGCAGTCGGACGACAGCTCCGCCGAAGACGCCTAGCGCCGGGATGTTCCACCTTGAGGAGGGGACGGCGCCATTACATCCGCAACATCCGGCAAGTCCGTTATTTCTGCGTTTATCTGAATAATCCATACAGCAAATACTCTGTCCGGTGAATCCGTGCACCTGCGCGTTGTTCACTTGTAAGAGAAGTGCCGTTCTTGTCGAAAATAAGCAATGTGAGTCTTAAGCCACATCGTTCGATTGAGCCGCTCAGAGAGGAAGTTGGCCGTGGCCAACCAGGGATTATGACATTGCCGAAAAGCATCGCTGTCGCATATCGGTGGGGAATGACAATCATGTTATTGTGCTCTCTTGCCGGGTGCGCCTCGCCGGTCCATAGTTGCTGGGATCTTTTACCTTCGGAACTCCCCTTCCCCTGCGGTCCACGTTTGGCGCGGAAAGTACCGGTCGGTTGGCCTTGCTACGGTTACAACCCGACGTGCTGGAGCGGTTGGCCGATCGGCTGTGACATGTGCCCGCCGCCCACCTCGTATACTACGCCGCCGTTGCCTGTCGGCTCCGAACCGCAGATCGTTCCCACGCCTCCCGCCCTGAAGAATCTCGAAAGCATCAAGGAAAGGGACATCGAGAGTCTCGACAAGGAGAACGGCAAGGGCATCAAGGAAAGGGACATCGAGAGTCTCGATGAGGAGAACGGCACAAGCATCAAGGAAATGTCTCTTGAGACTCTCGAACCGGCCCCGGCCCCGCCGCCGTTGAGCAACTCGGTGCTCCGCAGGGATCGACAGGAGATTATCATCGTCAAGAAATGTTCCGCCAAGGAATCCGTCAAAAGATAGTTTTGGCAGCGGGACGATTCTCGTTTTTCTGGGGCCGAAAGAGTTTTCGGATCAAACCTTGGCGTCTCGATCAACCTGGACCGCGGCGTTCTCGAGAAGGTATTGCCGCCGCCGGCTTGAGGGAGAATCGGCGAGGCGCCGCTTCTAG
>JAFGPV010000138.1 GCA_016936015.1 Pirellulales bacterium | reverse complement strand
GGTTACGGTTTCCTTGTGGAAAAAGAAACATAACCACTGGAGTCCCTTGCGCTTAGATCAATTTAATTTCAGGACACCCTCAATTACCTAATCGACGCGGAAGAGTTTGGGGGCGGAGAACTTGCGGCCGAAGATGCGGCCGTGGCGGACGTGGAGGGTGCGGAAGTCGTCGCGGAGGAAACCGTAGAGTTCCTCGGGCGGATCGAGGCGGAGCCACTCCGCCACGAGCCGTTCCATCTCGGCGTCGTACTGCTTCTTCGACCGGCCGTGGGCGTAATGCCGCACGCCCAGCCGGCGGACGTCGCCGTTGAACCGGGGGCTGATGTGCCACAACTCGTGGACCACGGTCGTCAGTTTCTCCCGGAAAGGGAGGTCCAGGAACCGGGGGAGGTAGAAATTGAGGATGTACAGCATCTCGCGGCCGTCGGCGTCGAGGACTTTTTGGATCCCCCACTGCCGGCCGCGGCGGATGGTATGCAGCTTGCCGTCGGCAAACCGCAGCGGCGTGAGCGTGGCGTACCGGCCCTGCCGCGAGGCGGACCGGGTCTGCGAGGAACAGATCGCCACCCGGCTCAGATCGACGTGCCGGAGCGGCACCAGACGGGCGGTGAAATCCTCGCACAGACGCCGGATGTGGAGCGTGAAGTCGAAGCCGGGGCCGGACATGGCGGGGGAAATGACGAAGGCCTAATGACGAATGACGAAAGAAATCCGAAGGTCGAATGACGAAATGTTAAAAGAACGGCTTGAACGTTGATTGTTAATCCTTCGTCATTAAAACATTCGTCCTTCTTTCGTCATTCGGATATCGTCCTTCGTCATTCTTCATCCGGTGTTTCTGCAGCGGAAGGCGCAGCGGGTGCTTCCGGCGCTTGTGCTGCGGCGGGCGCCGGCTCGTCCGTGTCGAAGACGGGGCGGACGGCCTTCTTCTTGACGCGGTCGCGCTGGCCGACCAGTTCCAGGATGGCCCGGGCGCCGGCGTCGCCGAGCCGGGGCTGCGCGAGGTGAAGGACGCGGGTGTAGCCGCCGTTGCGCTCGGCGAAACGGGGGGCGACGTCGCTAAAGAGGATCTGCATCGCCTGCTTGTTGCCCAGCAGCCGCAGGACGCGGCGCCGGGCGGTGATCACGGGGGCGACGGCCCGGTTCCACTCGCGCCACTGCGGGCTTTCCCTCCAGGCCCGCCACGCCTCGCTGTGCCGCTCGGCCCCGGAGGTCAGCCGGTCGGCGGCCTCCTGGTGCGGAAGCGCGTCGCGGGCGATGGTGATGCACTTTTCCACCAGGGGGCGGACCTCCTTGGCCTTGTGCAGGGTGGTGACGATCCGGCCCGGGGTCTTGGGCTTGTTGTCTTCCCAATCCTGGACCTCGCGCTCCGTCAAAAACAGCGCGCTGGCCAGGTTCCGCAGCAGGGCGCGTTGGTGGTTCGGATTGCGGCCGAGCTTCCGGCCTCGTCGTCGGTGTCGCATAGTAGGGATTGGGGATTAGGGATTAGGGATTAGGAATTGGGGATTAAGGATGGAATACAGGAGAAAACGATTGAAACGGTTTTTCTAATCCCTAATCCCCAATCCCTAATTCCTTTCTTTAACGGAGGACCAAAGGGGCCGCGGGAATCTTCATGCCCAGGCGGAGCCCCAACTCGGTGAGCTTCTCGCGGATCTCGGTCAGTGTGGTCTCCCCGAAATTCCGGACTTCGAGCAACTGGTCCTCGGTGCGCTGGACGAGGTCGCGGACGGTGTTGATGTTCTCCGACTCCAGGCAATTGGTGGCCCGGACCGAAAGTTCCAACTCGGCCATGCTCATGTTGAGCTTGGATTCGATCATCGGATCGACGCCGAAAGGCCCGGCGGCGCGGACCTCGCTGTGGACGGCGGGTCCCAACTCGGTGTACTGCACGAAGGGATTCAGGTGTTTGCGGAGGATCTTGGCCGCCTCGACCAGGGCCAACTCGGGGGAGACCGAGCCGTTGGTCCAGATCTCGATGGTCAGTTTATCGAAGTTGGTTTTCTGCCCGACGCGGGTTTCCACCACGTCGTAGCGGACGCGGATTACGGGGCTGAACAGGGCGTCGATGGGAATGATCCCGATCTCCTGGGCCTGGGGAGTGTGCTCGTTGGCGGGGACGTATCCCCGGCCGTTCTCGATGACCATCTCCATGACGAACGGCGCGTCTTCCGTGAGGGTGGCCAGCAGGTGATCGCGGTTGATCACTTCGATCTGCTCGTCGGTCTGGACGTCGGCGCCGGTGACGGGTCCGGCGGTTTGTTTCTCGACGCGGGCCACCCGGGTCCCTTCGCCGTGGTTCTTGACCACCAGCGATTTGACGTTCAGGACGATGTCGGTGGCATCCTCCATCACGCCGGGCAGCGTGCTGAATTCATGCTCCGCGCCGTGCAACTTGATCTGCGTGACGGCGCTGCCTTCCAGGCTGGAAAGCATGATCCGCCGCAGGCTGTTGCCGATCGTCGTGCCGAAACCGCGCTCGAACGGCTCGGCGATGAACTTGCCGTAGGTGGGCGTGAGGGTCGAGCGGTCAACGGATATCAGACTGGGCAATTCCAGTCCGCGCCAGCGAATTCGCATGGGAAGGCTCCAATTGAAACACGATTACTTGGAACAAAACTCGACGATCAATTGGGTCTGGACGGGCAACGACGTGTCCGTCGCCTCGGGCAGGCGGAGCACGTGCCCTTCCGGCTCGGGGGTCTCGATCCGATGGAGGAAATCGGGGACGTCGCGGGAGACCTCCGCCAGGTTGGCTTTGATCAGGTCGGTGCTTTTCGTCCGGGCCTTGACGCGGATCACGTCGCCGGGCCGGGTGCAATAACTGGGGATGCTGACGCGGCGGCCGTTGACGACGATGTGCCCGTGCGTGATCATCAGCCGCGCCTGGGCCCGCGACTTGCCGAATCCCAAACGGTAGACGACGTTGTCCAGGCGGCGCTCCAACAGGCACATCAGGGCCTCGCCGGTGTTGCCTTTGCCGCGTTCCGCCTGGGCGAAGGTTTTGCGGAACTGCCGCTCCAGGAGGCCGTAATGATGTTTGACTTTTTGCTTTTCGCGCAGGTGCAGGCCGTAGTCGGTCAGCTTGCCGCGGCGGGTGACGTTCATCCCGGGGGGCGCGTCGCGCCGCTCGAAGGCGCACTTGGGCGTGTCGCAACGGGTCCCCTTGAGGAACAGCTTCATCCCTTCGCGCCGGCAAAAACGGCAAACGGCTTGATGATGGCGGGCCATGTTAGTTCGAATACTCCAAACGTGATAACGGTCTCGTTGTAAGGGATTGGGGATTAGGGATTGGAAAAAAAACGCGCCTCGTTCTCTCTAATCCCTAATCCCTAATCTCTAATCCCTCACGTTACACTCGTCGTCGCTTTTTCGGGCGGCAGCCGTTGTGCGGCAGGGGGGTGACGTCCTCGATCGACTTGATTTTCAGTCCGGCCGCCTGGAGCGCCGTGATGGCGCTTTCCCGACCGCTGCCGGGACCCTTGACCTTGACGTCCACCTCCCGCAAGCCGAACTTGATCGCCCGTTCCGCGGCCTGCTGAGAGGACATCTGGCCGGCAAAGGGAGTGCTCTTGCGGCTCCCTTTGAATCCGCAGGTGCCGGCGCTGGACCAACACAGGGTTTCGCCCTTGCCGTCGGTAATGGTGACGATGGTGTTGTTGAACGTCGCCTTGATGTGGACGATCCCGGTGCTGATGCTGCGCCGCGCCTTGCGCCGTCCGGAGGATGCTGCTGCTTTGGCCACGAAATGCTTACTCCAAAAAACTTATTGCAATTTGCAAATTGGAAATTGTGAATTGCAAATTGGACAACAAGAATCGGTGAATGTTGCGTTGATGGAAAGTCGGTTCACGACTCAGGGTTATTCCCTCCCCAGGGAAGATCCCTCTTTCTGACGTTCGTTCAATTTGCAATGTGCAATTTCTCAATTTGCAATTTCCCTTCTCAGCGGAGGTCCTTGACGCCTTTCTTTCCGGCGACGGTTTTTTTCGGTCCTTTGCGGGTTCGGGCATTGGTCCGGGTGCGTTGGCCGCGGACGGGCAATCCCCGGCGATGCCGGATGCCGCGGTAGCAGCCGATGTCCTTCAGCCGCACGATGTTCTGACCGATCTGCCTTCGCAACTGACCCTCGACGACGTAGTCCTTGTCCAGCAGGGCGGCCAGCCGGGCGAGTTCGTCCTCGCGCAGCTCGCGGGCGCGAACCTGCGGATTGATGCCCGCCTTGTGGCAGAGTTCCAAGGCGGTCTTTTTACCCACCCCGTACAGATAGCGGAGGGCAATCTGCGTCGGCTTTTCATTCGGGATGTCGACACCCAGCAAACGCGGCATCGGAAAAAAACTCCTTGATAAACGGGAAAATTAAAACGACAAGAGACACAACCACCCTCGCCCGAGACCGAAGGCCGGGCCGGCTTGGGAACGGTTGCGGTTATCCTTGTCGTTGTTTATGGCGCGGATTGCTACACACGACGTACACCACCCCGCGGCGGCGGACGATCTTACAATGGTCGCAAATCCGTTTTACACTCGCGCGGACTTTCATCACTATCTGAAATTGGGTCCCTTAGCAAATACAAAGCAAATTAGTATAAATCAATTGGTCCAATTTTTGCAAGTAGGGGGAAAAACTTTCTTTTTCATAATGGAAAAAAGCGGCGTCGGAAAGGAGGCTCCCTCTACTTGGGGTGGACAACTAATATTTAAGTGCGATGGCCTTCTATTATAACGGCTTCACGATTTATTCAGTTTTATGTTATCCGGTGCGAATTTCTAACTTATTCAATAATAACAACTTGCGTTCTCGATATTGCTGGATATTCGGAAGGTCCGATTGTCGATCTGCTGAGGACTGTTCGATCCTGAAAAATCACAGCGACTTCTCTAAAATCGCCACATTTCCTGTTTTTACAGTTCGCCGTTAGGGCCGGCCGTCAGGACCGCCGGCCCGTTGGAAGTCATGGCTATGGTGTGCTCGAAATGGGCGCTCGGTTTGCCGTCCTTGGTTACGACGGTCCAGTCATCGGCCAACGTTTTGACGGTCTTGGCGCCAACGTTGACCATCGGTTCGACGGCGATGACCAGTCCTTCTTCGAGGCGGAAGTTGGGATTTCGCGGGACGCGGCGGGGAACGTAGTTGGGCACTTGCAGGTCTTCGTGCATTTCGCGGCCGATGCTGTGGCCGACGAAATCCTCGACCACGGAAAATTTATGGGCGCGGACGAATTTTTCCATCTCGGCGGCGACTTCGTTCCACCAGGTCTTCTTGCCCATCAAGTCGATGGCCAACAGCAGCACGCCCTTGGTCACCTGGAGCAATTTCTGTTTCAGCGGATCGATCGTTCCTACGGGAAACGTCACGGCGGCGTCGCCGCACCAGCCCCGGAGCTTGCAGCCGGTGTCGATGCTGACGATGTCGCCTTCGGCGAGCTTCCGGCGGGGGCTGGGGATCCCGTGCACGACCTCCGCATCCAGCGAAATGCAGGTGACGGCCGGGAACGGCACGCCGCCGGGCGTGGCGTTGGGAAAATTCAGGAACAACGGTTCGGCGCGGTGGGCGGCGAAATGCCGGGCCACGGCGTCGTCGATCTCCCCCGTGCTCACGCCGGGCCGGATCAACGGCGCGATGACGTTGTGGAAGGTCTGCCACACCAGCAGACCCGCCTGACGCATGGCGGCGATTTCACGGGCCGAGCGGAGTTGTCGAGGCGATCGCGGCATGAGCATGAAAACGTTTCCCTCATAGAGGTTCTGCGGGACGAAACCTCGGACACAGGGGGCCAGGGATTTAGGGGGTTAGGGATTTGGGGATGAGAACGAATTGAGAAGTGGATATTCTAAATTCAAAACATCTAATCCCTAAATCCCTATTGAACCTCCCCCAACACCTTTTGGATTCGCTGATAAATCTCCTCCACGGTTCCCAGGCCATCGACGGTTTTCAACAGACCGCTTCGGGAATAATAGGCCAACAGGGGTTCGGTTTGATTGCGGTAGGCGACCAGGCGCTGGCGGATGACTTCCTCGGAGTCGTCGGCCCGGCCGCGGCCGGCCAGCCGCCGGAACAACTCGTCCTCGGCGACCCGGATTTCCAGGACCAGGTCCAAGGGCGTGCCGGCCTGGGCCAGCAGGGCGTCCAGCGCCTCGGCCTGGGCGATGGTCCGGGGAAAGCCGTCCAAGAGGTAACCCTGCCGGCAATCGTCCTCCCGCAGGCGCTGGCCGATGACCTCCACGATCACCTCGTCGGGGACCAACTGCCCGGCGGCCATGTAGCCCTCGGCCTTCAGGCCGATTTCGGTTTTGGCGTCCCGGGCCGCCCGGAGCATGTCGCCGGTGGATAAGTGGACCAGGCGGTAGTCGGCGATCAGTTTGGCGGCCTGCGTTCCTTTGCCGGCGCCGGGCGGTCCGACGAAAACAATGCGCATGATGGGATAACTCTTGGTGTAAAGGAAGCGGTTTTTTTTATTTCAAATTTCAAATTTCAAATTGCACAAGCCGGAAATAATCTTAATTCACGATGGTGTCACTGCATTATCAGAAATCACCTTGCATAGCCGCAAACGGCTTGGGGATTAGCTGGTTTTCGATTGGTTCAATTTGCAATTTGCAATGACCAATTTGCAATTTGCAATATCATCCTCGTTCGATGAGTCCTTTGTAATTCCGCATCACGAGGTGGCTGTCGATCTTTTGGACCAGGTCGAAGGCGACGCTAACGGCGATCAGGAGGCTGGTGCCGCCGTAGAAGCTGGCCAGGTTCCAGTCGACGTGGAAGGCGGCGATGATGATCGTCGGGACGATGGCCACGACGGCCAGGAAGCCGGCGCCAACGTAGGTGATGCGGACCATGACTTTTTCCAGGTAATCGGCGGTCCGCCGGCCGGGGCGATAGCCGGGAATAAAAGTCCCGTATTTTTTCAGGTTGTCGGCCATGTCCTTGGGGTTGAAGGTGATGGCCGTCCAGAAGTAGCAGAAGAAGTAGATCAAAACCACGTAGAGCAGATTGTAGGTGTACGAGACGTCGGCGGAGCGGTCGAAGATGTCGGAAATGAAGACGATGACGTCCAAATCGGTGACTTGTTTGAGCCAGCGGAAGATCATGGCGGGGAACAACAACAGGCTGCTGGCGAAGATGATGGGCATGACGCCGGCCTGATTGACGCGCAGGGGGAGGTATTGCCGCGTTCCGCCGTAGACGCGCCGGCCGCGGACGTGCTTGGCGCTTTGGGTGGGGATGCGGCGTTGGCCCTGGGTGATATAGACGATGCCGGCGATGACCGCCACGAAGAGCACGATCAGCACCAGCAGGGTCTCGACGCCGATTTGCCCCTTGCCGCCTCCGCCGAGTTGCCAGCCGCCCTCGTTGACCTGTTGGATGATTTTCACGCCCGCGCTGGGCATCCGGGCGAGGATCCCGGCCATGATCAGCAGGCTGATGCCGTTGCCGATGCCGTACTCGTCGATCTGCTCGCCGAGCCACATCAGGAACGTCGTCCCGGCGGTCATCGTCAGGACCAGCAGGAGCGACCAGCTAAAGGGCAGCGCGCCGTCCACGAGGACGTCGGGATTGAAAAAGCCGCCGTAGAGCCGGAGATACATCCAGCTTTGGAAGAGGCAGAGGACGACGGTGGCGTAACGGGTGTATTCGTTGATTTTTTTCCGGCCGCTTTCCCCCTCTTTTTGGAGTTTTTCCAGGGGCGGGTAGACGCTGCCTAAGAGCTGGAAAATGATCGAGGCGGAGATGTAGGGCATGATCCCCAGGCCGAAAATCGTGGCTTCCTCGAGGTTGGTGGCGCTGAACATGGCGACCTGGTTCATAAAGTCGGCCATGGTGCCTTTCCCCTGGAAGAAGCTCGCCGTCTTGGTGGTGTCGATCAACGGCAGGGGGATCTGATAACCGATCCGATAAACCGCCAAGAGAATCAGGGTGAGGAAGATTTTTTGGCGGAGTTCGGGGATCGTGAAGATGACGCGAATTTTTTCCCACATCGTAGAGACCTTTGCTTCTTAATGGGGAATTTGCGGTTGACGGGGCCAGGGGACAAGGGGCCGGCGGCGGGGAGGGAAAAATGACGAATGACAAAATCCGAATGACGAAAGAATGACGAATGCCAAAATGCCCAATGTCCAAGATCGCGGTCCTTGAAAAACAAGGGACCTTTCGTCATTAGTCATTCGGAATTCTTTCGTCATTCGGATTTCGTCATTCGTCATTCAACGGTTTTCATCCTTGCCCTTCGATCTTCCCTTTCACCTTCTGCTTGTTTTTCACGACCGGTTTTTTGCCGGGCAGCACCTGGACCTGTCCGCCGGCCTTTTCGATTTTTTCCTTGGCCGCGGCGCTGAAGCGATGGGCGGCGACGGTGAGTTTTTTGGTCAGTTCGCCGTTGCCGAGGATTTTCAGGAGGTCGTAGCGTCCCTTGACCAATAAGGCAGTTTTCAGGGATTCGGCGTCGACCTGCTGGCCGTCCTGGAAATGTTCTTCGAGATCGCCGACGTTGATTACGGCCACCGTCGGGGCGAAGCGGTTGTTGAAACCGCGTTTGGGGATGCGGCGGAACAGCGGCATCTGCCCGCCCTCGAACAGCGGCGAGGAGGAATAGCCCGAGCGTGAGCGTTGTCCTTTGTGTCCGCGGCCGGCGGTTTTTCCGTGGCCGGAGCCGGGGCCGCGCCCGATCCGCTTCCGGGACCGATTCGTCTGCACGCCGCGGTGAATGTCGTTGAGATTCATGTGAGCGAAACTCCCCGGAGCCGTTCGACGTCCCCTTGCACCCAAAGTTGATGCAAGGCGTCCAACGTGGCCTTGACGATGTTGATGGGATTGTTCGAGCCGTAGCATTTGGTGAGGATGTCGCGGATGCCGCAGGCCTCGCAGACGGCGCGGACGGCGGCGCCGGCGATCACGCCCGTGCCGGGACTGGCGGGGACCAGGACCACTTTCACGGCGCCGAAGTGGCCCTGGACGGCGTGGGGGATCGTCGAGCCGAGCAGGGCCACGGGCTGCATGTTCCGCATCCCGTCCTTGACGGCCTTTTCCACGGCGGGGGGCACCTCGTTGGCCTTGCCGTATCCCCAGCCGACCTTTCCTTGGCCGTCGCCGACGACCACCATCGCGGTGAAGCTAAAGCGTCGTCCGCCCTTGACCACCGCGGCGCAGCGCCGGATCTTGA
The DNA here is from genome assembly GCA_016936015.1 of Pirellulales bacterium. Classification (GTDB taxonomy): domain Bacteria; phylum Planctomycetota; class Planctomycetia; order Pirellulales; family Thermoguttaceae; genus JAFGPV01. Next base: position 53,612 of record JAFGPV010000138.1, on the reverse strand, counting down.
TGACTTTGTCGATCAGTTGACCTTGGGGTGCTTCGGTAGACATGGGGTATTCAGGGGGTCAGGGGCACTCTCGTGTATTTTTTATTGCAAATTGCAAATTGGTAATTGCAAATTGCAAATTGAACGCCGACAAACGCAATGAATCGGAATAATTTGCGAAGTCACAATGGATTTCGATCCAAATTGACAAAATTGTTTTTCTTTCAATGGGTTCGTGATCCAAACCTCTTTGCTCAATTTGCAATTACCAATTTGCAATTTGCAATAAAAAATCTTTGCCCTTGATCGAGGTGTAAATGGTCAGCGTCCTCGGCGTGGGCTTACAATTGCAAACCCGCCTCCCGGGCGGCGCCGGCCATGGCGGCGATTCGGCCGTGGTACTTGTATTCGCGGCGGTCGAGGGCGACCTCGGTGATTCCTTTTTCCAAAGCCCGCTGGGCGATGACCTTGCCCACCAGGGCGGCGGCGGCTTTATTGCCGCCCGATTTGATTTGTTCCTTGAGTTCGCGCTCCAGGGTACTGGCGGCGGCCAGGGTCCGGCCGGACTGGTCGTCGATCACCTGCGCGGCAAAATGCTTGAGGCTGCGGAAGACGTTCAACCGCGCGCGGGTGGAAACCCGCTTGATCTTGTTGCGGACGCGGAAGGCCCGCCGCTTCCGTTGCCGTCCGATCCGTTTGGCGTGTTGCATAACTTACTTGACGTTGGTCGCTGGTCGTTGGTCGTTGGTCGAGCCGGAAGAACGACCGGCGACCAACGACCGACGACGAACGAGGTTATTTGACCATGGCCTTGCCCTGTTTGCGGCGGACCGGCTCGCCGAGGTAGCGGATGCCCTTGCCCTTGTAGGGTTCGGGGATCCGCAAGGCCCGGACGCTGGCCGCAAAGTGGCCCAGGAGTTGTTTGTCGATCCCCTGGATGACGATGTGCTGCTGATCGGGGACGGAGACCTGGATCCCCTCGGGAATGGGCACCTGCAATTCGTTGGCGAATCCGACGCGGAGTTGGAGCATTTTGCCCTGGACGGCGGCCAGGTAGCCGACGCCGATGATTTCCAAACGCCGTTCGTAGCCCTTGGTCACGCCGACGACCATGTTGTGGACCATGGCCCGGGTCATGCCGTGCAGCGAGCGGCTGAGGCGTTCGTCGTCGCGCCGGGTGACGAGGACGGCCTTTTGGGCGTCGTCGTATTGGACGTCGACTTCGGGCTGGAAGGCGAATTGCAGTTTCCCCTTGGGACCTTCCACCGTCACGGTGCGATCGGCGATCTGCACCTTGACGCCGGAGGGGACGGGCACCGGTTTTTTTCCGATCCGGGACATGGGGTTAAACTTATTTAGTTGTACTAATATCGGGGAAAGGGATTGGGGATTGGGGATTAGGGATTAGATTGTTGATCTGCGTAATCGGTATCATCTAATCCCTAATCCCCAATCCCTAATCCCCACTAACTCACCACACTTCGCAGAGCACTTCGCCGCCGATGCGTCGTTGCCGGGCCTCGCGGTCGCTAATCACGCCGCGGCTGGTGCTGAGGATGCAAATCCCCAGTCCGCCGAGGACGGGCTTCAAGGCGTCGGCGCCGTGGTAAACGCGGCGGCCGGGCGTGCTGACGCGACGGAGCCGACGGATGACGCGTTCGCCGTTAGGCCCGTACTTTAAATGCACGCGGAGCCGGCTGGAAGGCTTTTCGGCGACTTCCTCCCAGTCCCAAATGTAGCCTTCCCGCTTAAGGACTTCCGCCAGTCCGCGTTTGACCTTGGACAAGGGGATGTCGACGTGCGGCCGTTCCACGCGGACCGCATTACGGATTCGCGTCAACATGTCGGCGATAGGATCGGTCATCATGGGTCGGGGGTTCCTTTACCAACTCGCCTTGCGTACACCGGGGATCATCCCTTGGTCCGCCAGCTTGCGAAAACAGATCCGACAGATTCCGAACTTTCGGTAGACGGCGCGGGCGCGGCCGCAGAGGCGGCAGCGGCGGCGGACCCGGGTGGAAAACTTCGGCGGTTTCCGGACCTTGGCGAACTTTGATTTACTGGCCATAACGAGCGAGCGAGGGTTCAGGGTTCAGGTTTCATCACGGCGTTATGCCGAAGCATAACCTACGTCGCGGAAGCCCGGAGCGGGACGCCCAGTTGGCGGAGCAGCTCCCGGGCCTCGTCGTCGCGGTCGGCACTGGTCACCAAGGTGATGTTCATGCCTTGGTTGTATTGGAATTTATCGGGGTTCAGTTCGGGGAAGACCATCTGTTCGGTCAGGCCGATATTGTAGTTCCCCCGGCCGTCGAAACCGTCGGGGTTCAGGCCGCGGAAGTCGCGGACCCGCGGCAGCGCCAGGGAGACCAGGCGGTCGAGGAATTCGTACATCCGCTTGCCGCGGAGCGTGACCTTGCAGCCGATGGGCATCCCCTCGCGGATCTTGAAATTCGAGATCGACTTGCGGCTCAGCGTGGTGACGGGCTTTTGGCCGGTGATCTGCTTGAGCGTTTCGAGGGCCTCTTCGAGGTATTTTTTCTCGGCCACCGCATTGCCCACGCCCATGTTGACGACGATCTTCTCCAGCCGGGGCAGAGAGAGCCGGTTCGTGCGGCCCAGCGTCTGGGCCAGGGCGGGGAGGATCGTTTTTTCGTAGCGTTCCAGCAGCCGGGGCGGCGGAGCGGGCAGGGCCTCCGCGGCGGCGGCTTTCTCGGCGGTTTTGGCTTTCTTGGCACACATGGCAGTGGTTGGCTTGTCCGGGCCGACGGGACGTCGGCCGCTTGGCGGACGGATTATTTTTTGGCGTACCGGGTCTTGGCGGGAGCGACCAGGCCGTTGCCGGCCCCGCATTTCTTGCAATAGCGTTCCTTGGAGCCGTCGGCCTGGTAGCGGGCGCCCATCCGGGCGGCGGCGTTGCAGCCCCGGCAGACCAACAGGACGTTGGACACCGGCAGGGGCATTTCCATCGAGAGGACGCCGCCGCGGGGATTCCGCTGGCTGCGGCGGACGTGTTTCCGGGTGCGGTTGACGCCCTCGACGACCACCTTGCGGGCGGACCGATCGACGCGGAGGACTTTGCCCCGCGCGCCGCGGTCGTCGCCGCAGAGGATTTGCACGAGATCGTTGGTTTTTATCAACATCAGACCACCTCGTTGGCGAGGCTGACGATTTTCATGAAATTCCGGTCGCGGAGTTCCCGGGCGACGGCCCCGAAGATCCGCGTTCCGCGGGGATTCTTTTCGTTGTCGATGATTACGGCGGCGTTGCTGTCGAAGCGGACGTAGCTACCGTCGGTGCGCCGGGTCGGCTTCTTGCAGCGGACGATCACCGCGCGGACGATCGCCCCCTTCTTTAAATCGCTGCCGGCCATCACGCTCTTGATGCTGCAGACGATGATGTCGCCCAGCCCGGCCACCCGGCGGCGCGAACCGCCCAGGACCTTGAAACACATTAACTCCTTGGCGCCGGTGTTGTCCGCCACGGCGAGTCGGGTCTGCATCTGGATCATGGGTTGGCTTCCCCTTCTTCTACTGCTTCTTCACTCTCGGACTTGCCGTGGTGGGCGCGCATCGCCGCGCGCATCGCCGCCAGGTCGATCATCTTGCCCTGCTCCACCACCCGGACCAGCGCCCACCGCTTCAGGCGCGAGCGGGGCCGGGATTCGACGATCTCCACCACGTCGCCGAGGTGCGACTGGTTCTCCTCGTCGTGGACGTAGCAGACGGTCTTGCGGCGCAGGTACTTGCCGTACTTCTTGTCGCGGACCAGCCGGGGAATCTCCACCCGCCGGGTCTTCGACGCCTTGTCGCTCATCACAATTCCGATTTCCACTCGCTGGGACATGGCGGGGACAGGGGTCAGGGTTCAGGATTCGGGATTCAGGATGCTAATCCCTAATCCCCAATCACTCAAGGACTTAAGGTTTCAGCCGCTTGGGCGGCTTGGTTTTCGGTTTTCAACTCGCGCTCGCGCTGGATGGTCTTGATCCGGGCGATGAAACGGCGATGTTTTTTCAGTTCGCTGGGGGCGTCCAGACGCTCGGTCTGGGATTGGATCAACAGTTTGAACAACGTCTTGGTGGCGTCCTTCAACGTCATCGCCAACTGCTCGTCGCTCATTTCGCGTAAATGGTGGGCTTTTTCCATAACAGCCGATTCGTTCTTTTTTACGCCCCGCGACGGCGGCCGCGGAGGAGTATGCGGTTTTTAATCCCCGGAACGGCCGTCCCGGGGCATTCGTTTTTTTCCTATACGGTGCGGCGTTTGAGGAAGCGGACTTTGACGGGCATTTTATGGGCCAGGCGGCCGAAACACATACGGGCGGCGGCCTCGGTCACGCCGCCGATCTCGAAGATCACGTTGCCCGGCTTGACCACCGCGGCCCAGTATTCCGGCTCGCCTTTGCCTTTGCCCATCCGGGTCTCCAGGGGGATGGAGGTGACGGGCTTGTGGGGGAACATGCGGACGTACAGCCGGCCCTCGTTGCGGAGGTACTGCTGGGCGGCGATCCGGCCGGCCTCGATCGTCTGCGCGGAGATCCAGCCGCCCTGCATGACCTGCAGGCCGAAGTCGCCGAAGACGACGCGGTTGCCACGGGTGGCGTTACCTTTTATACGTCCTCTTTGGCTTTTTCGGTGCTTGACTCGTTTTGGCATCAAGGCCATCGCTGTCCACCTCGCTATAGGTGCCCTGGTTGATCCACACCTGAACGCCGATATGGCCCTGGGAAATGAGGGCCTCGGCCAGTCCGTAATCGATTTTCGCCCGCAGCGTGCTCAGGGGCATCGCGCCGGCGATTTGTTTTTCGCGGCGGGACATCTCGGCGCCGCCCAGCCGGCCGGCCAGTTGGATCTTGATCCCCTTGGCGCCGGCCTGCATCGTCTGTTCGAGGGCCCGCTTCATCGTCCGGCGGAAACCGGCCCGCTTCTCCAACTGCTCGGCAATGTCCTCGGCCACGAGTTGGGCGACGATCTCCGGCTTGGCCACCTCTTCGATCTTCAAATTGATGCGGCGCTGCGTTTTCTCCTGAAGCTCCTTCTGCAATTCCTCGACCTTCTGGCCCTTTGGCCCGATGAGGATTCCCGGCCGGGCGGAATAGAGGATCACTTTCACCTCGTCGCGGGTCCGCTCGATCTCGATCCGGGCGATCGCCGGATAGGCGGGTTTTCCGCCCCGGTCCTTCTTATTCTTGATGTATTTGCGGATCTTCTGGTCCTCCACCAGAAGATCGGAAAACTCCTGCTTGGAGGCATACCAGCGGCTCTTCCAGCCGATCATGATGCCCGTGCGGAATCCGACAGGATTGACTTTTTGACCCATGCTCAGGCTCGCTTCAGGGTTCAGGGTTCAGGGTTCGAGGTTCAGGATTTGCCGTTTTACTGAACCCTGAACCCTGAATCCCGAACCCTCCTTTTACTCCAGTACAACTCGGATGTGTGCCATGCGTTTTTTAATGATCGAGGCCATCCCTCGGGCGTGCGGGCGCATCCGTTTGAACATCGGCCCGGCGTCGATCGACACGCTGGCGACGACCAGGTGATTGAGGTTCGGCGCCCGCCGGTCCTCGGCGTTGGCCAAGGCGCTGCGGAGGACCTTCTCCAGCATCCGCGCCCCGCGCTGCGGCTGGTAGCGGAGCAGGTCCAACGCCTCGTCGGCAAACTTGCCGCGGATGATGTCGGCCAGGGGCCGCACTTTGCGGGCGCTGATCCGCGCGAATCGGTGGACGGCTTGGTAAGGCATGATTGTTTTCAGGGATTAGGGATTGGAGATTAGAGATTAGGGATTAATAAACACGTGTATTTTCATGGAATCTAATCCCTAATTCCTAATCCCCAATCCCTTTCGTTACGTTTTCTGCGGGGTTAATGCAGCCTTGCTGGCCTTGCCGCCGTGACCGCGGAAGGTCCGGGTCGGGGCGAACTCGCCCAGGCGGTGGCCCACCATCTCCTCGGTGACGAAGACCTTCACGTGCGCCTTCCCGTTGTGAACCAGGAAGGTGTGGCCAACGAACTCGGGCACGATGGTGCAGGCCCGGGCCCAGGTCTTGATCGGTTCCTTCGTTCCGGCGGCCGTCTGCTTCTCGACCTTGCCGAACAACCGCGGATCGACGAACGGGCCTTTTTTTCGTGAACGGCTCATAATCCTTCCTTACGACGGTAATTTCAGTTGACCGTAGCGCTTGGAGCGGCGGCGGCGGACGATGGCTTTGTTCGAGGCCTTGCGGCGCTTTCGGGTGGCGCCGCCCTTGGCCAATTTTCCCCAGGGGCTGACGGGGTGCCGGCCGCCTTTGGTCCGGCCTTCGCCGCCCCCGTGGGGATGGTCGATGGGATTCATGGCGGTGCCGCGGACGTGCGGCCGCCGGCCGAGCCAGCGGGTCCGGCCCGCCTTGCCCAGGACGATCCCCATGTGCTCCGCGTTGCCGATCACGCCGATGGTCGCCCGGCAGCGGGCGGGAATGCGGCGGATCTCTCCGCTGGGCAGATTGAGTTGCGCCCAGCCGGCGTCGCGGGCGGCCAGCGTGGCCTTCATCCCCGCCGAACGGCAGAGCACGCCGCCTCGGCCCGGCTGCATCTCGACGTTGTGGACGTCCATGCCCAGGGGGATGTGCGTTAGGGGGAGGCAGTTGCCGACGGAGGCCGGGGCCTCGGGGCCGCTTAAGACCTCGGCGCCCGGCTTCAGCCCTTCCGGAGCAAGGATATAACGTTTCTCGCCGTCGGCGTAGTGCAACAGGGCGATGCGGGCCGAACGGTTCGGGTCGTATTGAATCGAGTGGACCTTGGCGGGGACGCCGTCTTTGTCGCGTCGGAAGTCGATCAGGCGATACTTCCGCTTGTGACCGCCGCCGCGGTGCCGGGCGGTGATCACTCCCTGGTTATTCCGCCCCCCCTTGCGCTTCTTCGGCCTCGTCAGGTGTTTCGGCGGCTTGGCGCCCGGCGTCAATTCGGTAAAGTCGCTGACGCTCGCGCCGCGGCGGCCGGGGGAAGTCGGGTTGTAGGTGCGAATGCCCATGCCAGGGTTCAGGGTTCAGGGTTCAGGTTAGAAGAAATTGATCCGATCTTCCTTGTCCAACGTGACCACCGCCTTCTTCCACTCCTTGGTCACGCCGGTGCGGAACCGGGTGCGGCGTGGCTTGCCGCGGCGGCTCTGGGTGTTGACCCGGACCACCTTCACGTCGAACAACTCTTCCACCGCGTGGCGGATGGCGTCTTTGCCGGCCAACTTGTTCACTTCAAAGGCGTACTGGTTGTTGCGGTCGGCCTTGTGCAGCCCCTTCTCCGTCACCAGCGGGCGGAGGATGATCTGGTGGGGCTCGAGTTTCAGGCCGGTTTTGGTGATGTCGCGGGCCATGGCACAACCTTTATCGTCAGTCGTCGTTCGTCGGCCGTCGGTCGTTTATCGCACTCGACCAACGACCAACCCGTTTTATTTACGCGCGTGTTTCAAGGGACTTTCCGGACGCCGCGGCCTTCGCGCGGAAGGCGTCCAGGGCGGCCGTGGTCATCAACACCCGGCGGGGCTTGAGGATTTGCAAGGCGTTCAAATCGGCCACCGGCAGGACCGCGACGTCGGCGAGGTTGCGGATGCTGCGCAACACGTTCCGGTCATAGCCTTCCACCGCCACCAGCAGGCTGCCGCCGGCGAGGTCCAGGGCCTTGAGGATCTCAGCCATCTCCCGGGTCTTGGGCTGTTCGAAACCGAGCCGGTCGATCAGCGTCACTTCGTTGTCGGCGATTTTAGCGGCCAGGGCCATGCGGGTGGCCAGGCGGACCGCCTTTTTCGTCAGGCGATACGACCAGTCGCGAGGCCGGCGGGGATGGATATCGCCCCCGCCGCGGCGGACGCCGCTGGTTTTCGAGCCGGCCCGGGCGTTGCCGGTCCCCTTCTGCCGATACATTTTTTTCGTGGTGCCGTTGACCTCCGAGCGGCCCTTGGTTTTGACGGTCCCCTGCCGCCGGTTGGCCTGATACATCACCACCGCGTCGTGCAGCAGTTGCCGGTTGATCTGCGGGGCGAGTTCGGCCGGATCGATTTCGTATTGGCCGACTTCCGCACCGGTTCGATCGTGGATCGGCAGGGTGACCATGGGGAAAATCCTTCGAGTGATTATCCTAACTTATTGGTTTTGCGGATGACGACCAATCCGCCGTTGGGGCCGGGCACGGCGCCGCGGACGACCAGGAGGTTGTTTTCCTGATCGACCTGGACAACCCGGAGATTGCGCTGGGTGACGCGTTCGTGGCCGTAGCGGCCGGCCATCCGTCGGCCTTTTTCGACCCGGGCGGGGTCGGTGTTCCGGCCGATGGTGCCGGGATGGCGGTGGACCTTTTTCACGCCGTGCGAGGCGCGTTGGCCTCGGTAGTTGTGGCGTTTCATCACGCCGGCGGTGCCACGGCCCTTGGAGATCCCGATCACGTCGACGGCGGGGACTTCGGTGAAGACGGCCACTTTGATTTCCTGCCCGACTTCCAGGCCGTCGGCCGGGCCTCGGAATTCGCGGATCCAGCGTTTCGGCTCGCAGCCGGCCTTGGCAAGGACCTCGACGCCCGCGGCCGTCAGGCGCCGCTGGCGTTTGCTGTCGAGTTTGGCCACGTGCCCGCGGGCACTGCGTCCGGCAAGACGGCGGGGCTTGTTCAGATAACCCAGTTGGACCGCCTCGTAGCCGTCGCGCTCCAGAGTCTTGACCTGAAGCACGTGGCAGGGGCCTGCTTCCAGGACCGTCACCGGAATGACTTCGCCGGTCGGGCCGAAAATCTGTGTCATCCCGACCTTCCGGCCGAGTAGTCCTACCGCCATGGTTCTTGCCTTTGCTGCTTGCGCGAGGGGATTGCCGGCACGTCTTTCGTCGGCCGGAACCAGCGCGGGTTCCGGTCGCGAAGGAACCCCATCGCCGGTATTACCCGTCATGCATCCGCGTCATAGGTTGGTTTATTAAGTGGGATTTTGGGATTTGGGGATTTGGGGATTGTGTAAATTTCAAAAACCCTAAATCTCCAAATTCCTGGTTTTTTAATGTCGGCTTGTGGCCTTGATCTTAATATCCACGCCCGCCGGCAAACTCAGCTTGTTCAGCGCCTCGATGGTCTTGGCCGTCGCCTGCATGATGTCGATCAGCCGCTTGTGCGTGCGGATCTCAAATTGCTGGCGTGCCTTCTTGTCGATGTGCGGACTCGACAACACGGTGTAGCGCTCGATGCGCGTCGGCAGGGGAATGGGTCCGTGCACGACCGAATTGGTCCGTTTCGCCGTGTCCACGATCTCAGTGGCACATTGGTCCAGGATCGCGTGATCGTAGGCCTCCATCCGGATGCGAATTATTTCCTTGGTTTGACCAGCCACGGGACCTCTCCGGGTACGTACATCCACTTCCCATTTGCCAAAGTAACGAACGCGCTTAAGGCGTAGAATCCTAGATAGTATCGGTTTTACGTCGGCACGTCAACGGATCACTAGTGAAAAATCCTGGTTTTTTTCGACGTTTTTCTTGCGCCCCTTAAAGTCGATAGAAACTGCGTAAATTAATGAATTCCTAAAAAAATGGAATTTGCTTGCACGAAATCCGTTCCTTCGGCCCACTAATCGTAACGGAGCAGGAATCGACGCGCACCCCCCTCTAATGGAGGTTACCGTTATGCGGCTCACCCTTCGCAACCTGCTGGCCTACCTGGACGGGATTTTAGAGCCGGAGGACGCCCAGGACATTGCCCAGAAGATCAAGGACAGCAAATACGCGGCGGACCTGATGCATCGGATTCGCGACCTGACACGCCGGATGCGGTTGGCGGCGCCGAGCGCTTCCGACCGGGGGCCGGGCCTGGACCCGAATACCGTGGCGGAATATCTCGACAATATGCTGTCGCCCGACCGGGTGGTGGATTTCGAAAAGGTCTGCTTGGAATCGGACATCCATCTGGCCGAGGTGGCCGCCTGCCACCAGATCCTCAGCTTGGTTCTAGGCGAACCGATGGAGATTGAACCGGCCGCCCGGCAGCGGATGTATCAGATCGGTCAGTCGGCAGCCGGCCGGGACGCGGCCGCGTCGGTTCCGCCGCCGATTCCCCCGGCTCCGCCGCCTCGGCCCGGGGCCGAGCGACGGCAGCCGCGAGTCCGTCCGGCCGTTCCCGACTATCTCCGCGAACCGCGGAAAAAACACCGCTGGTTGACCCGGTTGGGCGTCGGGGCGGGCGTGATTTGCGTGGCGTTGGTCTTATTGCCTGTCTTCGGCCAATTCGAGCCGGGTACGCCGATCGGCGACCTCCTGGTCCGCTGGAACCTGGTCGAGCAGCCGCGGCAGGCCGCCGCAATCCCGGCACAGGCGATCCCGCCGAAAGCGGATGCTGTCCCGGATGAAACGCAGGCCGCCGTGCCGGGGCCGGCCGTCCCGCCCTCGGCTGCTGCTCCTGTGACCCTCCCTGACGAGCCGTCGCCGCCTGCAGGGCCATCCCCGGAAAAAGCCCCCCCGGCAGAAACCCCCGACGTGAAACTGCCCGGAGGCCCACCGCCGGAAAAAGCCGAGTCTCCGCCGGCGGCAGGAGAAACTCCGCCGAAAGAAGAAGTCCCGGAGTCGCCTCCCGGTCCCACGGCAATCCCTACGGAGGAATCTCCCTTGCCTCAGCCCGAAACTCCGCCGCAGGTCCCTGCCCCGGAATCGGCCGGGGGGACATCGCCGCCGCCGATCGGACCCACCGGGGAGACAGGACCGGCTGCGCCCGCTCCACCCCCGGTGCCGACTTTTCCGCCGCCCGTGGAGGCCCCCGGTACGGCGACTACCGAACCAGCGCCGGCCGCCGTTGCGCCGAATCCGCCCGAGACCAAGACGGCGCCGCCGGTTGCCCCTGCCAGCGAGGGGATGGGGCGACTCATGTCCGACGACCAGATCCTTTTATCCACGATGGAAGAGACGACCGATTGGCAGCGGGTGGCGCCCCGAGAAATTCTCGGTCCGCGACAGCCGTTTCTGGCACTGCTCACCTACCGGCCGGTGCTCGCCCTGAGCACCGGCGTGACGCTCCAATTGCTCGGTGGGACGCAGGTGGAATTGCTCCCGGGCAAGGATTCCGAGCCGCCCGGTTTGGAGGTGCGTTTCGGCCGGGTGGTGCTGATGCCGTTGGCCAATCCGGGCGTGAAACTCCGGCTGGTGCTGCCGAACCGGTCGGGTACGCTGACCTTTCTCAGCGCCGACGCCGAAGTGGCCGTCGAAGTCCGTCGCGTGGTCCCCCCGGGGGCCAATCCGGAGGGGAAAGAGGCGTGGTACGTCGCCGATTTGTACGTTCCCGCCGGCCAGGTGAAATGGGAGGAACCGGGACAAAAGCCCCTGGATGGCAGCGCGCCCGACCATTTCGTCCTGTTGGACAACCGAGCGGCGTCCAAAACGCAGGACGTCGGGGAGCCTCCCAAGTGGGTTACGGCGGAGGCAATCGGCGTCTTGGAGCACGGGGCGTCGCAAGCGCTCTTGCAGGGGGTGGCGCTGAAAGTCCCGGTCAGGCAGAGCCTGCTGGAATTGTCCGAACACCGCAAGAGGGAGGTCCGTTGGTTGGCCACGCGGTGCCTGGGGTATTTAGGCTATTTCGATCCGATGGTCTCCGCCCTGGGGGATTTGAACGCCAAACCGGACTGGAAGGATATCATCGGACAACTGCGGGAGTCGGTCCTCCGCGACGCGACGGCGGCGGCCGCGGTCCGACGGACGCTGGAGAAACATTACGGCCCCCTGGCCCCCGACCTCTACCGGATGCTTTGGGGCTACACGGATCGGGATCTCGCCGCGGGAGAAGACGCCCGGTTGGTCGAATGGCTCGACCACGACAATCTGGCCGTCCGGGTCTTGAGCTTCTGGAATTTGAGGGAGCTGACCGGCGGAAAAGGGCTTTATTACCGGCCGGAATACAACATCAACCGACGAAGGCAACCGGTGCAGGCCTGGAAACAGCGCCTGGAAGCCGGGGAAATTCGTCTCCAAGCGTCGGAAGAGAAGACCGGCCCCCCCGCCAAGGAAAACGTCCCCGCACCCGCCGGCGAAAGAGAGCTGTAACGGGGAAGCCGAAGGCGAGGCCAACAAGCCGCCGACGGCTTCGCTCTCCCCGGCGATTCGAATAGCAACAAGGTGTCCAACTCCCCGGTCTCGCAGTCTCCCCGTCCCCGGTTTCACGTTCCTTCCTTCATTGTCCCGATCCCCACGCGCAAGGGGGGGTGGGACATTTTCACTAAACCGCGGAAGACGGATTTGTAATTCTCGGGCACTCCCGCTAAAATGATGATTTTATACTTTCCGGCGCGTCTTACCCGCGTGCAGGAAGAGAGGAAATAATCGTGTTGGGGAATCCCCCGATCTGAGATTTTCTTCGGCGGCGCCAAACCGGAAAGGAGTTGACTTGGTTCCGATTATCATCTCGACGCGGCATGGACGCGTCAGCGAAGCGACCCAAGAAACAATCCGGGAGAAACTGGAGCGTTTGCCACGGTTCTACGACCGCATTCTCTCGATGGAATTGACCATCGACTTGGAGCATCGTGCGCAGCCCCGCGTGGACCTCCGGGCCTCGGCGAAGGAGAAGCACGATTTCCTCGCCTCGGCGGCGACGGAGGACTTGCTGGGATCGATCGATCTGCTGGTCGAGAAGATGGAGCATCAGTTTCGCAAGCACAAGGAAAAAGTGATGGAGCGGCACCGCAGTCCCCTCCGGCGGCAAGAGCCGGACGCGGGGCGGCCTGAAGAGGATTTTCAAACGTAACCGTTGATCCATAGCGCCGGCCGAAAGGCCGACGATGAACGCCCGGCCGGTAGGCCGGGGTGCAAAATATTCCTACGGAGAACACCCATGAAGTTTGCCGAGTTTATTTGTCCGGAGGCGATCCGCGCCGATTTAGCGGCGGTGGACAAGGAAGGAGCCATTCGCGAGATTGTCCAGGCCCTGCAGGAAGCCGGCCGGATTCAGGCCAAGGAACAGGAGAACATCGTCAAAGCGATCCTCAAGCGGGAAGAGTTGGGGAGCACGGGCATCGGGCGGGGCGTGGCCGTCCCGCACACCAAGCACAGCAGCGTCGACCGGTTGATCGGGACGGTGGCGGTCAGTCATCAGGGGACCGACTTCGACAGCCTGGACGGGGAGAGCGTGCACCTGTTTTTTTTATTGATCTCCCCCACCGATCGGCCGGGGGATCATCTCCGGGCGCTGGAAAACATCTCGCGGCAGCTTCGCGTCGATACGTTCTGCCGCTTCCTGAAACAAGCCAAAACCCCGGAAGAAATCCGGCAACTGCTGGATGAAGCCGACAACCACCAGTTCGGATCGTAGGCCCGACGATGTCCTCCCGCCCCCTTCATCGCACCGTGGTGGTCACCGATCCGATCGGCATCCACACCCGAGTGGCCGTGGCGGTGGCCGAGATCGTCCACCGGTCGCGTTCGCGGGTGAAATTGTGGGTCGATCCGGCGTACCGCGCCGAGGGGACGGAAGTCATCCAGATCCTCGGTCTGGCGGCCCCCAGCGGCTCCCAAGTCCACCTCGAAGCCGTCGGCCCGGACGCGGAAGCCGTGCTGGACGCCCTCGAACCGGTCTTCGCCGACTTTGAGAAACAAGTTCCATGCAAAAACTCCAAGGGATAGCCGTTTCACCGGGCGTGGCCATCGGCGAGGCGCTGGTGATCGACAACGAGGGCTTCCGCATCCCGCGGCGGTTCGTCGACCGCGACGCGGTCGTCGACGAGTTGCAGCGCCTGGAAAAAGCGATCGCCGCCGCCGGGGCGGAGATCGCGCGGAACCGCGACGCGGTGACCCAGGAGTTGGGCGAGCAATACGGAAAAATCTTCGAGGCCCATTTGCAGATGCTCCAGGGCGCCTCGCTGCGGAACGAGTTGGAGGAGATGATCAGCCAGCGGCACTACTCGCCGGAGTACGCCGTCAGCCGCACGCTGCGGCGGTACGCCCAGGTGTTACAGCGGGTGGAAGGCTCGCTGGCGGAACGCGCCAGCGACATCTTCGACATCGAGAAGCGACTGCTCAAACACCTGCTCGGGCGGCGGCGGGAGGACATCGCCCACCTGACCTCGCCGGTCCTGGTGCTGGCCCATAACCTCACGCCCAGCGAGACGGCGAACCTCGACCGCCACTTCGTCCGCGGATTCGCCACCGAGATCGGCGGGCCGGGAAGCCACACGGCAATCGTGGCCGAGGCCCTGGAAATTCCCGCCGTGGTGGGCTTAGGCGCGTTTCTCAACGAAGTCTCCGGCGGCGACCTGGTGATCCTCGACGGCGACAAGGGACTGGTGATCCTCCAGCCCGACGAAGAGACCCTGGCCCACTACCGCCACGAGGCCGAAGAACTCCGCCTGCAGGCGGCCCGGCTGGAGCAGCTCCGCGACCTGCCCGCCGTGACCCGCGACGGGACTCAGATCCTGCTGCTGGGCAATATCGAATTCCCTTACGAGGTCGAACACTGCGTCGACCGCGGGGCCGACGGCATCGGGTTGTACCGGACCGAATTCCTGTACCTCGAGTCGGGGCAGGAGCCGACCGAGGAGGTGCACTTCGACGCCTACTGCCAGGTCGTCAAGGCGATGGGCGACAAACCGGTGACCATCCGCACCTTCGACATGGGAGCTGACAAGCTCGTGCGGGACGGATCGGCCCTGGACGAGAAAAATCCGTTCCTCGGGCTGCGGAGCATCCGCCTGGCCCTGCGGAACGTCCCCATGTTCCGCACCCAGCTCCGGGCGGTGCTGCGGGCGAGCGTGCTGGGCAAGGTCCAGATCATGTTCCCGCTGATCTCCACGCTGCTGGAGCTGCGGCAGGCCAAGCTGTTTCTGAAGGACGTGATGGAAGACCTCGACGAGCACGGCATCCCCTTCCACCGCGAGGTGCCGGTGGGGATGATGGTCGAAGTGCCCGCCGCCGTGATGATGCTCGATCAACTCGCCGCCGAGGTCGATTTCCTGAGCATCGGCACCAACGACCTGATCCAGTACACCCTGGCCGTCGACCGCAGCAACAGCCAGGTGGTCCACTTGTATAATCCGACCGACCCGGCGGTGCTGAAATTGATCCAGTTGTCGATTGCGTCGGCGGAGCGCTGCCGGGTGCCGATCGGCATGTGCGGACAGATGAGCGCCACGCCGGCCAATACTCCCTTGCTGCTGGGCCTGGGACTGCGGCAGTTCAGCGTCCCGCCGCTGGTGATCCCCGAAATCAAAAACATCATCCGCCACGTGACGCTCGACGAGTGCCGGGGCATCTCCGAGCGTGTCCTGGGCATGGAAAGCGCCCGGGAGATCAACAGTTACCTGGCCGACGAACTCCGCAAGCGGATCCCCAACGTTACCGAATAATACTTTATTCAAAACCTATGAGGAAGGAAAAGCGAGGTCGAGAGTCGAATGTCGAGGGTCGAGAATTGATTTCCGACAATCGACCCTCGACATTCGACCCTCGACTCTCGCCCCTTCCGTATTCACCATTTTCACCCTTCCCGGCGCCACGGCAGTGCCGGGAAACGAACGAACCGATGGTTCGCATTCGCGTGCGTATTTGTTTTGGCAAGCAGGACGACCTGCGTTGGGTCGGGCATCGCGATTTGATGCGTCTGTTCGAGCGGATGTTCCGCCGGGCGGATCTGCCTTTGAGCCGGAGCGAGGGCTATCACCCCAAGCCCCGGATGACGTTTCCTTTGCCCTTGGCCGTGGGCCTGATCGGCCGCGAGGAGATTATGGAAGTCGAGCTGTCCGCAGCGCTTCCGACCGAGGAGATCCGCAACCGGCTTTTGCGGCAATTGCCGCCGGGCGTAACGCTCCGTGCCGTGGAGGTCCTGCCGCCGGACGCCCGCAAGGCCCGGGTCCGCAGCGCCTCGTACGCGGCGCCGATACCGCCGTCCCGGCGCGCGGATCTGCCCCGGCGGATCGCGGATTTTTTGGCGCAAGGGCATTGCCCGATCGTCCGATCCCGCGGCCGGGCGCCCCTCGACGTCCGCCCCCTGGTCGAAGACTTGACCTTCCGCGAAGGTGCACTGCAGATGCGGCTCCGCAACGAGCCGGGCGGCAGCCCCGGTCCGCGGGAGATCCTTTCGGCCCTGGGACTGGACGGACTCGAAACGCAAGGCGCCGTCCTGACCCGCACCGCCGTGGAAACGCTTCCATGAGTCCGTGGGTCGAAAGTCGAGGGTCGAAAGTCGAAAGTCGAGGAGCAAACGTCGGACGTTCCCCTTCGACTATCGACCTTCGATGCCGCTGCCGCCCGGCCAAAACCTGCGCACGAATCCATCATGCCGAATGAGAAAGATCCTACATGAAACGAGAAATGCTCATCAATGTTTCTCAACCGGAGGAGTGCCGCATCGCCCTGGTCGAAGACGGCGTCCTGGAAGAGCTGTACGTCGAACGGAGCGGGCAAAATAACTACGTGGGGAACATCTACAAGGGAACGATCGTCAATTTGGAGCCGAGCATCCAGGCCGCCTTCGTCGATTTCGGGGTCGGCCGGAATGGATTCCTCCACGTCAGCGACATCGAATCCCAGTATTTCCGCCAGGGCGGCTACGATCCGGAGCGGCAGTTCGGGGGGAACGGCTCGCGGCGCGGCCCGCGGAAACAGTCCCCCGGCTCCTCCCCGGAGGATTTCGACGACATCGACGAGGACGCGCCGCGCTCGCGGTTCTTTTCGCACGGGGGCCGCCCCCGCTTCAAACCGCCGATCCAGGACGTGCTCCGCCGCGGCGACGAAGTGCTGGTCCAGGTGATCAAGGAAGGGATCGGCACCAAAGGGCCCACGCTGTCCACGTACATCAGCATCCCGGGACGCTACCTGGTGCTGATGCCCGCCCTGGGCCGGATCGGGGTCTCGCGGAAAATCGAAGACGAACTGGTCCGCCATCGGCTCCGCGACATCATGTACGAGCTGAATCCGCCCAAGGGATTGGGTTTCATCGTCCGCACCGCCGGCAGCGACCGGACCAAACGGGAGCTTTCCCGCGACCTGGCCTACCTGCTGCGGCTCTGGAAGGTGATCGTCCGGCGGATGCGCAAACTCTCCTCCCCGGTGGACATCTACCAAGAAAACGACATGATCATCCGCACCATCCGCGACATCTTCACCGCGGAGGTGGACACGATCTGGATCGACGAGGGCAGCGCCTTCCTCCGGGCCAAGGAGTTCCTGCACCTGGTGATGCCCCGTTACGTGGGCCGGCTGCAACTGTACGAAGGCAAGGAGCCGTTGTTCCACAAGTACAACCTCGACGAAGAGATCGCCAAGATCCACCGCCGCCAGGTTCCTCTGAAGGCCGGCGGATCGATCGTCATCGACCAGACCGAGGCCCTGGTGGCCATCGACGTCAACAGCGGCAGTTTCCGCGTGGAGGATTCGGCCGAGGAGACGGCCTATCAGATGAACCTCATCGCGGCCCGGGAGATCGCCCGGCAAATCCGGCTTCGCGACCTCGGCGGCGTGATCGTCAACGACTTTATCGACATGCGCAAGGAAAAACACCGCCGCCACGTGGAACGCGCCCTGCGCGACGCCTGCCGGCGCGATCGCGCCCGGACGAAAATCCTCCGGACCAGTCCCTTCGGACTGATTGAAATGACCCGCCAACGCGTCCGCACCAACCTGAAACATAGCGCCTACGTCCAATGCCCGAGCTGCCAGGGGTCGGGGGTCATAAAATCCCCTGAAAGCATGGGCCTGGAAGTCGTCCGCCGGTTGATCGTCGCCCGGCAGCATCCGCAGATCGTCAAGGTCCAGATTGCCGTGGCGGAGGAAGTGGCCGATTACTTGAACAACCGCAAGCGTTTCGAGATTGCCCGGGTCGAACAGGAGAACCACCTGACGGTAAAAATCATCCCCACCAAGGGAGTTTCGCCGGAATACCTGATTTTCGACTGCCGCGACCGCGAGGATCACGAAGTAAAATTGTTGAAATAGCTCCCCTTGCTCGGACCTCGGGTCGTGATTTAAACTAAAAGGTTTTCCAACGAGAAGGTCTTCCCCAATGAATTACGCAATTATTTCCGACGGCGGCAAGCAGTTTAAGGTCGAAGAAGGCCAATTGCTGGATATCGATTTCCGCCCCGTCTCCATCGGCGAATCCATCCAATTCGATCAGGTCCTGGCCGCGCGCAACGAGTCGGGGATCCGGATCGGCCAGCCGGTTCTTGCCGGCGCGCAGGTCCTGGCCGAGGTCGTCAGTCCCGTGAAAGGTCCGAAGCTGGTCGTGCAAAAATTCCGCCGCCGGAAGAACTCCCGCCGCCGCACCGGGCACCGCCAGATCTACACCCGGGTGAAAATCAACCAGATTGAAATCCCGTAAACGGGGTGCAGTTTCTCGTCGTTGCGCCGGGAAAAATCCCCGATCCGCCCTCGTTTCGGCTCGACGATCCGTGTCGCGTTATTGTGTGCCACTGGCTCTGCCGGTGCAGTGTTTTTCACGTCTTCCAAGCACTGGCAAAGCCGGTGGCGCTCGAAAAACGGCAATAAGTACGATCCAGCAACTCTGACGCACTACACGAGGAATAATCCGGTTAATCCTTATCGCCGGTCTTTTCTCGATTCTGCCGGGGCGGAGGCGGCTGTCATCAGCTTTTTTGCCTCCACAATCCCCTCTTCGGCTCCTTTTTAGTTCATCCGGGCGGATTCAACGACGCCGACTGGGGTTTAACCCAGGTCCATGAGGCAAGGCGCCCGACGGTAATCCCGAACGGCAGCCGGATAATCCCAGTTTGTTTCGGCTCGAAGAATTATTCGGCCTGGAGGCCGATGAAGAGTATTTGTTAGGGGGTAGGCATTCCTTACGCCCGAAGAAAAAATGAAAGGCTGCGTTTGCGGCATTTAATGTAGAAAGGCAAGAAGATATCCCGAAACATCACAATATATTATGGGGGGGCTTGACTGAAATTAATTGACAATAGTATTTATCATTATTAGTTAGGAACCGAAATGAGCCACCCGAAGTCCCATCGCAATACGCTACAACGTCAAGTGATTTTAGAAGAGTTGCGGAAACTAAAAAACCATCCGACGGCGTCAGCATTACATGTTTTGGTCCAAAAGCGATTGCCCAAGATCAGCCTGGGGACGATTTATCGCAATTTGGAGTACCTCTCCCAAATTGGCGCGATCCAGAAACTATCGATCAGCGGCGGCGAGGCGAGGTTTGACGCCGTCATCGAGCCTCACCAACACGTGCGTTGCATTAATTGCGGCCGGGTGGATGACGCGGACTGTCCTCCCCTTATCATTCCCCAGGATTACCCGCAGGATATGAGGGGGTATCAGATTCTCGGTCATCGCCTGGAGTTTTTTGGCATTTGTCCTGAGTGTCGGCAGAGCGCCGCAGAGCCGGACGAGGGCGCTGATTCGCCCCTTTAACCAAGTCGGTCGTTGGTCGTGTGCGGCCTACGGCAGCCGGCCGACGAACGAGGAGTATTTCCATGCTCAATCCCAAGATTCAAGAGGCGTTTAACAAGCAGATCAACGCGGAGTTGTTCTCGGAATACCTGTATCTCTCGATGGCCGCGTATTTCGAGGCGGAAGGCTTCAAAGGCATGGCCCAATGGATGCGGATGCAGGCGGACGAGGAGCGGATGCACGCCCTGAAGTTTTACGACTACATTTACGACCGGAACGGCCGGGTCACCTTGACCCAGATCGAGGCCCCCAAGACCCAATGGAACTCCCCCTTGGACGCCTTCGAGGACGCCTACAAGCACGAGCAGAAGGTCAGCGGCTTGATCAACGAACTGTCGAATCTCGCCCTGTCCGAGAAGGACCACATGGCGCATCAGTTTCTCGAGTGGTTCGCCGGCGAACAGGTCGAGGAGGAGTCCGCGGCCCTGACAATCGTCGATCAACTCAAGTTGGTGGGCGACCACGGCATGGCATTGTACATGATCGACCAGCAGCTCGGCCAGCGTCAGCCCCCCGCCGCCCCGGGGGCAACGTAAGATGTGAAAAACACTGCCGAGGCCCGGGGGGGAATGACGAATGACGAAGCTCGAATGACGAAAGAAATCCGAAGGACGAATGTCGAAGTGGAAGAGGTGAAAATAACGATTAAGTCGTCAATTGTCATTCGTCATTAAAACATTCGTCTTTCTTTCGTCCTTCGGATTTCGTCCTTCGTCATTTTCCTCTTGCTCCTCCCGGTATAATGGATGCTGAAAAGGAGGAATATTTCCTATGTGTACTTTAGTAACCAAAGAGGCTCCCGACTTTACAGCCGCCGCGGTGATGCCGGACGGATCGTTTCAGGAACAGTTGACGCTCTCGTCGTATCGCGGCAAGTACGTGCTTTTGTTCTTTTACCCGTTGGATTTCACGTTTGTCTGTCCGACGGAGATCGTGGCTTTCGACGCGGCGATCGACGCCTTCCACAAAAAGGGCTGCGAGGTGCTCGGCGTCAGCGTCGACTCGCAGTACAGCCACTGGGCCTGGCGGAAGACGCCCCGGGACCAGGGCGGCATCGGGCCGATCCGCTACCCGTTGATCGCCGATCTGGATAAGGGCATTTCCCGGGCGTTCGGCGTGTTGCTCAGCAGCGGCGTCGCCCTGCGGGGCCTGTTCCTGATCGACCGCGGCGGCGTCGTCCGGCACGCCGTAATCAACGACCTGCCGCTGGGCCGGAGCGTGGACGAGGCCCTGCGGATGCTGGACGCCTTGAAGTATTTCGAGGAGCACGGCGAAGTCTGCCCCGCCAATTGGCACGAAGGCCAGGAGGCGATGAAGCCGACGGCCGACGGCGTGGCCGGTTACCTGGCGAAACACGGCAAATAACAACGGAACGATGATCATCGAGCTGGCGGTCGACATTCTCCGCTCCTGCTGGACGTTGCTGGGCGCGATGGCGCCGTATCTGCTTTTCGGATTCCTGGCGGCGGGATTTTTGTCGGTGGCGTTTTCCCCGGCGTGGATCGAGCGGCACCTGGGGCGGCGGAGATTCGGGACGGTGCTGAAGGCCGCGCTGCTGGGCGTGCCGTTGCCGCTTTGTTCCTGCGGAGTGATTCCGGTGGCGGCGTCGATCCGCCGTCACGGGGCCAGCCGGGGGGCCACGCTCTCATTCCTCCTCTCCACACCCCAGACCGGAGTGGACAGCATCGCCGTGACCTGGGCGCTGTTGGGGCCGATCCTGGCCGTTTATCGCCCGATTGCGGCGCTGGCTACCGGACTGTTCGGCGGCGCCTTCGAGCAGGTGGTCGGCCGAAAAGACAATGCCGACGCGGAAGCTCCCACGGAACAGCACCACTGCACCGACGCCTGCTGCGCGGATCCCGGCCGGCGGTCGCTTGTTGTCCGGGCGCTGCGGTACGGATTCGTCTCGCTGCCCCGCGACATCGGGCCGGCGCTGCTGGCCGGCGTGCTGATAGCGGGCGTGATTACGGCGTTGGCGCCCCTGGGCGCATGGCACGATTATCTCGGCGAGGGTTTCTGGTCGATCGTGCTGGCGATGGCGCTGGGCGTTCCGATCTACGTCTGCGCCACGGCCTCGGTGCCCATCGCGGCGGGCTTGATCCACTTGGGAGCCTCGCCCGGCACGGCCCTGGCCTTTCTGATCGCCGGACCGGCCACCAACGCCGCCACGATCAGCACGATTTACAAGGTCCTCGGCGCCCGGGCCGCCGTGGTGTTCCTGCTGACCATTGCGCTCAGCGCGGTCGGCAGCGGGCTGCTCCTCGATCAGTGGCGGCCCGCCGTCGAAGCATCCCTGCCCGAGAGCGTGCATCAGGCCGGCCACGCCCACCTGGAAACCGTGGATTGGCCGGGATCGCTCTGGGCCGTCGGACTGCTGGCGGTGATTGCTGTTTCGTACTGCCGCACGCCGAAACTGACGGCGGCCAACCTCGGCCTGGAGGAGGAGGAACCCCCGACTCCCGCCGGGACTGCCGCGCCTCGCTCGCGGATTGAACTGGAGATTACCGGCATGACGTGCAGCCACTGCGTCGAAGCGGTCGCGCGGGCGTTGCGGGAATGCCCCGGCGTGCGACAGGTGGAAGTGACGTTACGCCCCGGCCGCGCGGTCGTCTCCGGCGCCGACCTGGACGCCGGGAAACTGGCCGCCGCGGTCCGGGCGCTGGGTTACGAAGCCTCGGAAGCGCAGGCAGTTCGGGAGGATTCTTAGGCTAACGTCCGCCGTTTTTCGCCGGGGGGTATTCCGTGCAGAGGTAGTGTATCGGGGGGCAGTCCTCTTCGACCGTGGGGAAGCGGCCGGCCGGTTCGAGGAAGCGGTTGTCGCTGTTGTCGTCGTTCACTTTTGAGACTTCCCCTGCCACGAGCGTGCCGCCGCCCTCCTGGGCCCAAAATTCGTGGTACAGATAGGCCGGCACGGTCATCGACTCGCCCGGGCCGAGCACCACCTCGGCGCCGGCGGGAAAGGTCTTCTTCACGCCGTCGAGCGAGACGGTCACGTCGGTGTCGGCCAGCTTCTCATCCGGCGTGCCGTTGTACATTTTGAAAACCAGATTGCCGCCGCAACGATTGATGATGTCTTCGGTCTTGCTCCAGTGAAAGTGCATCGGGCAATGTTGACCCGGCGTCATGATGATGATCTTCTCGCAATAAGTCTTCAGACCGTATTGCTTCATGGCCGGATGGCCGTTGCGGACCGTGAAGACCACCAATCCCACTTCAGGGAACCGGCCGGAGCCGAAATCGGTGATGTCCCAGCCCAACATGCAGTCGCGGATCTCGTCGCACTCGCGGCCCTTGCTCTTCCAGTCGTCGGGCGACCAATAGGCGAACGGCGGCAGGGTAATCTTGAACTTTTCCAGCAGCTTTTTGGCGTTTTCGATCTGTTGGTTGATTTCCGATCGTTTCATGGGCAAGTCTCCAGGTAGGGGATGAGCAATCTTATCGACGCGATAAGGGCGTCGTCCAGTTTGAATTGCATATCATTCGTCTCGCGTGTAGTGCGTCACGTTTAGCGGATTTCGTTCGAGAAAGGCGAGGGCTTCCTCCGGCCCCAGGACGCCGTCCGTCGTCCCGACGGCGGTTGTGGCCGAGGAAGACTTCGACCTGCGCTTCAGGCTCCTCCAAACCGGTCAGACGCCGCGCCTCGTCGTCGTAGGGCAGGAAGGAGTCGAGGTGCGTGAAATTCCAACGGCACAGCCGGCTCCTTTTTGTCTGATGATTATACCAGTACCCACCGCTTTAAAACATCCCGGCTAGGCGGTAGAATGCTGCATATTATATATTTGTCGCCTGTCTTGTTCCATGATCGCCGCGTCACCGGCAGTGCACAAGACGTTCGGTGGTAATCCTTTGCGCGGAGGCATAAAACTGCCCGCGGCCGCTGAGAAGCCTGGATTAAGCCTAAAAGTCGTTCGGGAGACCTATTATGGACTTTAATCTGCTCTACGGTATTCTCCTGGCCATCTGTGCCGGGATTGGTACGGGGACGCTGGCTGTGCCCGTGAAGCTTATGCGGAAGCTCCAGTTCGAACAATTCTGGTTTGTGGGGATGCTGTTCGGACTGATTATTATCCCCTGGGGATTCGTGTGGCTGACGATTCCCGATCCCCTGGGAATGTATGCCCAGGTCGGATGGAAGCCGCTGCTGATCGCCAACCTGATCTCCATCGGCTGGGGCATCGCCAACGTGTTGTTTGGCATTTGCATCATCCGCATCGGCGCGGCGCTGACCGGAGCGATCATGAGCGGCATGTCGGTGTCCGTGGGCGTTACCTTGCCCATGATCGTCAAGGGCGGCGGACAATTCAAGGATGCCCCCGGCCTGCTGGACCCGGCCGGTCTGGCCGTGCTGGGCGGCGTGGCCGTAATGATCGCCGGGGTGATCCTCTGTGCCGTGGCGGGATTCGGCCGCGATCGGGCGATCGTCAAGGGCGATCAACCGCCTCCCCCCGCCGCCGGCGGTTTTCTGGGCGGCCTGATTATGGCGGTGCTCGCCGGCATCCTCGCCGCCGGCATCGGCTTGAGTTACGTCTACGGTCAGGCGCCCATCCGGGACGCACTGAAGTATTCGAACGTCGGCGACATTCCCACCGACGTGGCCGTGTGGGCGGCCATACTCTTCGGCGGCGCCCTGGTCAACGTCGCGTATCCGGCCTGGTTGATGACCAAGCACCGGTCCTGGTCGAAGCTCGCCACCTGCTGGCCCGAGCTGCTGCTCGCCGCGGAGCTTGGCGCCCAGATTATCGTGGCGATTTTCCTCATCGGATACTCGATGTTGGTTCTTGGTGTACTCGGAGGACCGATCGGATTCGGCATTCAACAAACAACGCAGGTGGTCGGCAATCAGGCCGTCGGCTTTTTCAGCGGGGAATGGCGCGGCATCCACGGAAAACCCCGGATGCAGATGTTCAGCGCGGTGGCCGTTCTCATCGGCGCCGTTGCCATCCTCGCGTATGCACAAACCCTCAGCCGCTGAGTCCCATTGAATTGTTGCTTCTTTTCGGGTTGAATTTTTGCACAAGACGGAAGGCGGGATGAAATTGTTGCGTGTCGGTAAGGGGGTGGTTGGGTCGAAGGTCGAGGGTCGAAGGTTGAGGGTTGAATTTTCTCTTTCCTGGAAAATCGGCGGCGGGCGCCGCCTCCTACCAGAGGTCTTGTTTTGGTCAACGGGCATGGCCAACGGGCAATTGGCGAGGGTGGGCGTCCTCAGCGGGGGGGAAGCGTGGAAAACGCCCCGGTTTCTCCCCGAGTGGAAACACGGTAAGCCGAATCAAGGAGGGACACTAAACTAATGTACATTATAACCGCGCGGTGGCCAATTGGGAAGGGGATTTTCGGATCCGGTGGGTTTTCAACGTTGATGGAGAGTATTTACGACCCATCCACCGAGCGGATGTCAACAGAACCTCATCGCTCAAAGCCCTGGCCGGCCGACGGTCTCCGGGGCTTGCCTTTTACGATAGATCAGTTATGGTTGAACAGAATGGATCGGCAGTGCGAGAGGAAACCAAAAGCCCCTCGATTAAACCACCCTTATGGGTTGTTTTGCCCTCAAGTGCAGCGTCTCGGAGGAGGGATGAGAGAAAAAGGCGAAGTCCCCGGCCGGACCATCCGAAAAGACCCATACCGGAGTTTGGCGGCGTAGCTCAGTTGGTTAGAGCAGCGGAATCATAATCCGCGTGTCGTAGGTTCGAGTCCTACCGCCGCTACTTGGAACGTCTTTGGGGGCAATGGATAGAGATTTTATTCTCGTACTCCATTTTCCAGTTGGAAACGGTGTAGGGAATGATTGTGAAGATGCAGAAACAACAGCCCTCACCCTAGCCCTCTCCCGGAGGGAGAGGGGACTTTTGGGGAATCTCATCGAGGCCGAAGTCGGCGGCGGGGGGGGAATGGGTTAGGGCGCCGACGCTGATTCGTTCTACGCCCGTCTCGGCGATGGCGCGGACGGTGGTGAGGTCCACGCCGCCGGAGGCTTCTAGTTCGACATTTGGGTTGAGGCGGGTTCGCAGCGCGGCGGCCTGGCGGAGTTGGGCGGGGGGCATGTTGTCTAGGAGGATGATGTCGGGGCCTTCGGGCAGGACGTCGGCGAGTTGTTCCAGGGTATCGACTTCAATTTCGACGATCATCTCGGATGATTGGCCAGCGGCGCGTCGCTGGAGAAAGGCCTTTGCTCGGCGAACGGCCTCGGCGGGTGGGAGGGGACCTTCCTCTCGGCCCCAGGCCAGGTGATTGTCTTTGATCAGGACGGCGGCGAAGAGTCCTTCGCGGTGGTTCCAACCGCCGCCGCAGCGGACGGCGTATTTTTCCAGGCGCCGCCAGCCGGGCGTGGTCTTCCGCGTGTCGTAGATCCGGGCCGCCGTGCCGGCCACGGCCGCTACGTATTGCCGCGTCAGGTCGGCGATGCCGGAGAGCCGGCCTAAGAAGTTCAGCAGGGTGCGTTCGGCGACCAGGATCCCCCGGGCGGGGCCGGTTACGACGCCGACCCGCGCGCCGCAGGCGACCAGGTCTCCGTCTTGGACTTCCGGGCGCCATTGAATTTGGGGATCGACGGCGTCCAGCGTCAGGGCGACGGCCGGCAGGCCCGCGACGACCGTCTCCTGCCGGGCCGTCACGGCGGCCTGGCAGCGGACGGACTCCGGCACTAGGGCCTCGGTCGTCCAGTCGCCTGCCCCAAGATCCTCGGCCAGCGCCAATCGGATCATCGCACGGCAATCGGCCGTGAGGCGATCGTCCCAGGCGATTTGGGGGAATTCGCGGGGCATGGAAGGATACCCTTAAATCTGTCCGTGTTTCCAGGCGCTCACTTCGCGGAGGATTTCGTCGAGTCCGTAGCGGGGGAAGTAGCCGACGGTGTTTCGCAGCCGGGAGATGTCGGGCACGCAACGGCGGCAGTCTTCCATGTCGGGCGGATAGACCTCGTTGAAGCTCCGGAATTGGATGGTCGCCTGGGGATTGACCAGGGCCACGACTTTTTTCGCCAGATCGAGGATGGCGATCGGTTCGTCGCTGCCGACGTTGAACACGCCGCCTTCGGCCCGATCGGAATCCATCAGCAGGAGGATGGCGCGGACGACGTCGGCCACGTGGGCGAAACAGCGGACCTGGAGGCCGTCGTCGTGGACGATTAGGGGTCCGCCGGCCAGGGCCGCCTCGACGAACCGGGGCAAGGCCGTGCCGAACGCGCCGCTCTGCCGCGGGCCGACCACGTTGAAGATCCGCCCGATCACGGTGGGCAGCCCGTGCTCGCGGCGGTAGGCCAGGGTCAGGAATTCGCCGATTGCCTTGGCGGCGCCGTAGGACCACCGCATCATCTCCGTCGGCCCGAAGCAGAGGTCGTCGTCCTCGGACCATTCCGGCCGGGGATTCTTGCCGTAGACCTCGTGAGAGCTGGCGAAGAAGAACTTGATCCGCCGTTCCCGGGCCTGCTCGCGGCGGATTTCCTCCAGCAGCACGCCGGTGGCGGCGACGTTGTTTTCGAGCGTCTGCACCGGGTGCTCGGCCAGCAGGGAGACGCCCACGGTGGCGGCCAGGTGGTAGATCTCGTCGGCCGTGGCCGTCAGCCGGCGGATCAATTCCCGATCCGTGACGCTCCCTTTCACGTAGCGGAAGTTGAAATGCGCCGCGGCGGCCGACAGGTTGTCCGGCGTACCGGTCGATTCGTCGTCCAAGGCCGTCACGTGATCGCCGCGGGCCAACAGCGCCTCGGCCAGGTGGCTGCCAATGAATCCCGCCCCGCCGGTGATGACGCTATGTTTCATGGATGATCATCCGGGTGGAGGTGTCGAGGGGACGAACTCCCCTCTCCCATTGGGAGAGGGGCCGGGGGTGAGGGTTAATATGCTAAAAAAACAGCCCTCACCCTAGCCCTCTCCCAGAGGGAGAGGGGACTTTTCGGATAGGTTCTGAACGCCTTTTTGCGGTTGTTTACCCGGCCGTCATTTTTTCTCGGGCGGGGCGGGCCGCGCGGAACGCAACTGCGGAGGGCGTTGCGCGGGGCTAACCACGCCGCAACTGACGATAAACTCGCACGCCTGGTCGAAGGTGATGTTCAGGTCGATGCACTCGCTTTTGCGGACGACGATCGTGATCCCGGTGACCGGCAGCGGGGAGTAGGGGACCAGCACGGTGACCATCGGCTCGTTGATCACGTGGTTGATTTCGACCAGTCCTTCGTTGGTCACGAAGCCGACCGACCAGAGTCCCTTGCGAGGATGCTCGACGGCCACGATCCGGCGGAACTCGAATTCCGGCTTGGCGAAGAAGAAATCGGAGATCTGCTTGGCGGCGGAGTAGACGTTCCGCACCAGGGGGAGCCGGCGGACCCCGCCTTCCATGAAGTTCATCACGATTCCCCCGATGCCGGCCGTCATCAGTCTTCCCAGGAGATATAAAAACAGGATGAAGATCGTCAGGAACACCGGGATGGTGATATAGGGATTGAGGTATTTCAGATCGATGTACCGGCGGTAGAAATCGGTGCCGGTGGCGGGCAGCGAGCCGGCGGTCGTGGCGGCCAGGACCCGTTTGTAGACTTTCAAGGGGATCCACGTCCCGTTTTCCAGCCGGCGATACTCGGTGTTCTCGTAAACGACGGTGTTTTTTCCGGCCTCCGCCCCGGGCGGCTCGTCGCGGATGTCGGCCAGCGACAGGACCAACGTCTCGCGGACGGCCTCGGTCACCGGTTCGAGCATGTAGTACCGCGTGGTGTTGATCAGCCAGATGAGGATCACCACCGTCATCAACGGCGGCAGCAGGGCCGCAAATCCGCGAAACACCGCCGTGCGGAAGGCGCGGCGGGCCGTCTTCAGTCGGCCGATCTTCTCGACCGGCGGAGGCGAGAGTTGGGTGCTCATAGTCCTCATTGTTCCGTTTCGAGGCCGGGAAGCAAGTGGTAGGGTTCAGGACAGCCCACCGGATTCTCCTTGACCCCGGGCCACGACGGCCACGGCCACCGGGCCGGCCCCGGCTTTTTTCAGAATCCGGGCGGCCTCGCTGCACGTGGCGCCGGTCGTCAGAACGTCGTCGATCAGGAGAATCCGCCGGTTTTCCAGCCATTTTCCCCGATGAACCCGAAAGGCTCCGCGGACGTTCTTTAAACGCTGTCGAGGAGATAATCCCGCCTGCGGCGGGGTGTTGCGGACTCGTCGTAAAGCTCGCCGATGGAGGGGGATTCCCAACGTGCGGCTGATCGCGGCGGCGAGATGTTCCGGGCCGTTGACGCCTCGGCCGAAGCGCCGCCGCCAGTGCATCGGCACGGGAACGACCGCCTCGGGCCGGAACTCCCGGAGCCGCTGCTCGTTGCGCCGGCAGAGGAGACGTCCCAGGGAGAGGGCCAACAGTTCGCCCCGGGGCTTTTTCATCTGAAAAACAACATTGCGAAGTTGCGAATGATATCCGCCCAGCGCCACCGCCGTGTCGAAATGAAAAAGACTCGTTTTACACAACGGGCATCCTGTCGCCGATCCCGGCGCCAGAGGAACGTATCCGCCGCACTTCGGACAGGATCGCCAACCCTCCGGCGCCAACTGGGCAATGCACCGGGCGCAAAGATAAACGCCGTCGGTGACGGACATTGCCGAGCGGCACCAGGCGCATTGCGGCGGAAAAAGGAGATCCCGGCATCCATTTCCCCAGCGGACAAGACGGCGGTAAAGGGATTTTCCGGGAATGATAGGCAAGGTGTGACCGTTGGTTGAGGAGCAGTTGATGAAGCGGCGTTTAGCAATCAAAGTTTTTCGCATTTTATCGCAAAAAAGCCGGCAATTGTAGCTGGATGAGAACCGATGGAAACGTGGGAAGAGCACTTTCCCCGCGGCAAACCCGCCTTGCTTATTCTACCGTTTTTTTCTATGCTTTCTTTTAGTTTAAGATTTCAAATCCATGACCATTACGAATGCGCCGATAGCCCCCGGCGACTCGCCGGGGGCTAATTACGTTTTACTTTATTCCGACCCTTGACATGCTCAACATGGCGAAAAGGCAACTCTCGAAAACCTCCATCAAAAAACCTCCGCCGCCTCCTCCCGCGTCTGACCTCAGTCGCCGGGCGGAATGGGTTGGAGGGGAACCGATAGCCTCGCTGCTGATGGCCAAGGCGCTGGCCCAGCCGGAACTGGTCTCGCTGGCGGCCGGGTTCGTCGATCAGGAGTCGCTGCCGGTCGAGCCGACGCGGAAGACCCTCGAGAAGATTTTCTCGCAAGCGCCGGTCGGCCGCGAGGCGCTGCAGTACGGCACGACCATCGGTTATCCCCCCTTGCGCAAGCTGATCTTATCGCGATTGCTGCAAGCCGACGGCTGCACTGCGGCGGAGTGGAACCTCTCGCCCGAGCAGGTGATCGTCTCGGCCGGGAGCAATCAGCTCCTCTTCCTGCTGGGCGATATTCTGCTGAACCCGGGCGACATCGTGATCTGCGGTTCGCCGAGTTACTACGTGTACCTGGGGATTCTCGGCAACCTCGGCGCCCGGGCGGTGGGCGTGGAATGCGACGAGCAGGGGATCGTGCCGGAGGCGATCGACGAGGAACTCCGCCGCCGGCAGGCCGCCGGGGAGTTGGCCCGGGTCAAGGCGATCTACGTGATGCCCTATTCCGACAATCCGATGGGCGTGACGATGCCCGAGGTCCGCCGCCAGGCCGTGGTCGAACTGGCCAAGCGGTGGCTGCCAGACCAACGGCTGTACGTGATCGAGGACGTGGCCTATCGGGAACTCCGTTACTACGGCGAGGACGTACCCAGTCTCCGCCGTTCTGATCCTGAGGGGGAGACGGTGGTGCAGGTGGGGACCTTCTCGAAGTCGTATTCGCCGGGGATCCGCGTGGGCTGGGGTATTTTCCCGCCCGCGCTGCTTACACCCCTGCTGCACGAAAAAGGAAACTTCGATTTCGGCTCCCCGCAACTGAATCAGATGCTGATGACCACGGTCATCGAACAGGGGCTGTTTGATCCCCACGTGGCGTATTTGTGCGAGACCTACCGGCATAAGACCGAGGCCACGCTCCGGGCGCTGGACGAGTTTTTAGGTCCGATCGGGGGAATCGAGTGGATCCGGCCCCACGGCGGTTTGTACGTTTGGGTCCGGCTGCCCGAGTCGATCGACACGGGCGTGGCCGGCCCGCTGTTCGACCGGGCGATTACCGAGGGCGTGCTGTACATCCCCGGCGAGTTCTGCTATCCGAGCGAGGGCGCGGCGCCGCAGAAGAACATGCTCCGCCTGAGCTTCGGCGTGCCGCACTGCGACGCCATCCGCCGCGGCGTGCAGTCCCTCGGCCGGGCGATCCGACAAATTTTGTAGGAGGCGGCTCCCGCCGCCGATTGATTTTTTCCCCGTTCCGTCGGCGGCGGGAGCCGCCTCCTACAATATCCTACCAATCATTATGCGCATCATCGACCGTTACCTTCTCGGTCAGTTCATCAAGACGTTTGCGATATTTTTCCTCAGCCTGACCGGGTTGATCATCGTCTTTGACTGCTTCACGAATCTGGGGGAGTATCTCCGCTGCGGGGCGAAGAGCGGCGGGGTGTTGAAACTGCTGGCCCAGTATTACGGCGTCCAGGTGTTCGGCCTGTTCGACCGCACCAACGCCCTGCTGACCTTGATTGCCGTGATGTTTACCGTCTCCTGGATCCAGCGGCACAACGAGATGACGGCCCTGATGGCGGCGGGCGTCTCGCGGCTGCGGATCGTCAAACCCCTGATCTTCGCCGCCGTGGCAATGAGCCTGGTGGCGGCGGCGAATCGGGAAGTGATGATCCCCCGCTTCCGCGAGCAGCTTACCCGCCGGCCGCAAGACCTGCTGGGCGATAACGCCCAGACGCTCGCGCCGCAGATCGATTACCAGACCGACGTGCAGATCCGCGGGAAAAACACCTACGCCGACCTCCGGCGGATCGAAAAACCCGAGTTCCGCCTGCCACTGGCCCTGACCGACGATTACAAAGAGGTCCTGGCAGAGAACGCCTACTACCTGCCCGCCGAGGGGGATCGGCCGAGCGGGTACCTGCTCGACGGCGTCCGGACGCCGAAGCACATCGGTCAGCGGTCGTCGCTGTCGTTCTCCGGAAAACCGGTGCTGATCACTCCCCGCGACGCTCCAGGCTGGATCAAGCTCAAACCCGATCAGTGCTTCCTGGTCAGCAACCTGGATTTCGATCAGCTTACCGGCGGGATCGCCTTCAAGCAGTTTTCGTCGATCCGCCAATTGATCGCGGGCTTGAACAATCCGAGCGTCGATTTCGGCGCCGACGTCCGCGTGGCGGTGCATGCCCGGATCGTCCAGCCGCTGTTGGACGTCACCCTGCTCTTTCTCGGCTTGCCCCTGGTGCTGCGGCGCGAGAGCCGGAACGTGTTTCTGACCATCGGAATCTGCATCGTCGTGACCGCCGGATTCCTGCTGACCACCCTGGGTTTGCAGTATTTGGGGTCCATTTATCTCATCCAGCCCGCCCTAGCCGCCTGGGCCCCGCTGATAATCTTCGTCCCCCTGGCCGTGGCCCTGGCCCAACCGATGTGGGAGTGAGGGGAATGAAGAATGACAAATGTCAAATATCAAATGATCGACGTATGAGCATTTGACATTGGTTATTTGACATTTGTCATTCTTCATTTCTCCCCTTCCGCCTCCAGGCACTCCGCCGCCGTAATGATGCCGTCGTGGTTCGCGTCCTGCCGGCAGAACTCGCGGACCTTGGCCCGGTTCCAGAAACTGGCGTATTCGGCCATCGCCACCTGGCCGTCGCCGTTGGCGTCCTTGCGGGCGAACCAGTCGGGCAGTCCCTCGGGCAACCGCTCCGTAGGCGTGCGGAAGCGATAGGTGCTCTGATACGATGACGGCCCTCCGCCGGGACGAGCCGGCGCAAAGCGGGGCCGACGATCCCCGCGACCGGCGTTGCCGCCTCGCGGCCGGTTGAGTTGAGATAAATGGTCCGTCAATTCTTCGAGAGTGATTACCCCGTTGCGGTTTCTGTCGGCGGCCCAGTGCTTGCGATGCATGTTTTGCCATTCATCGCGTTCCAATTGGCCGTTCTTGTTTGCGTCGTATTGATTCAGAAGGCTCTTGGCATGTTGACGGATCATGTTGTCCAGCCGGGCCGCGGCGGCGGACGGATCGGCATGGGGCGCCGGCTTGGCGTCCGAAGAGGATTTCGCAGCGGCGGACTTTTTGCCCGAGGCCGTCTTTTCCGGTTTGCCGAAACCGGGCACCGTCGGCTGCTCCTCCTTCGCCACCTCGAAGCCGGGCACTTTTTGCGGCTCGTCCCGGACCCCGAAACCGGGAACCGTGGAATCAGAATTCGAGACGGAAGAGGAATCCGACTTTTTGTCACCCCGGGATGAAGATTCAGAACGTCGGTCGCCCGGCCGATTTCGATTTCCTCGCTGGCCCCAAAAACCACCGTTCCGGCTGTGGCCCGTTCGATCGCGACGGCCGCCGTCCTGAGTGTACCCCTCCAGCGACGTCACGAAAAAAACGCTCCCTCCCAGCAGCAAAAGGAACAAATATCGCATTCCGTTATTCTAAATCCAATATAAGGCGGTGGAGATACGAAAAACTGTTGAGAGATGAAATAAAGGCATTTTTCATTACCTGATAAGTCATCATATTATCCCATTTGCTTATTTTTTCAGTAAAGATTCGTGAAAGGCTCTATTTCCAAACAAGATAAGGGAAAAACGCAGTCCAAAAACCCGGGCGTGCCTGGAATTTCTCAGAACTAAAAAACTTTGGTGGGGTTTAGTATCGTAAAGCGTGAATATAGTTTGGATGCTTGGATTATTGACGATGAACGTCTTTTTAACCACCCCCCAACAGAGGAGTACATGATGTTACGGAAGTCCATTTTTCTGTGTGCAGTGTTGCTTTCCGTCGGAGCGATCGCCTATGCCCAGAGTCAAAGGCCCGAGGGCCGAAGAGGGCGAGGCATGCGCGGCCCCGGCGGAATGGGCATGATGGGCCCCGGCGGAATGTTCGGCGGCCAGGGAATGAATTTCATGTTGCTTCGCAACGAGAAGGTCCAGAAGGAACTTGAAATCGTTCCCGAGCAAAAGGAAAAACTCCAAGCCCTGAGCAAAGAGATGCGTGGAAACAGGCCCGATTTCGGCGCTCTCCAGGATCTCTCCCCGGAAGAACGTCGGGAGAAGATGGAGGAAAACCGCAAAAAGATGCAAAAGGCGATGGAGGACGCCCAGGCGAAAATCAAGGAAATCCTGCTGCCCAACCAATTGGAACGGCTGAACCAGATCCGCCTGCAATCCCTGGGCACAATGGTCCTGATGGACCCCGAGGTGCAGAAAGAGCTCAAGTTCACCAAGGAGCAGAAAGACAAAATGAAGGCTATCGGCGAGGAGATGCGTAAGCAGACACGCGAACTGATGCAAGGCGTTTCTCCCGATGAGTGGCAAGAGGTGGGCAAAAAGATGCAACAAATGCAAAAGCAAACGAACGAAAAGTTGATGGAAGTGTTGACCGCCGATCAGAAGACCGCGCTGGAAAAGATGAAGGGAGAGAAGTTTGACGTCGAGTCCCTCCGGCCTTCCGGCCCGCCACCCCGTCGAGGACGAAACCGCGACCGAGGAAATCGCCCCCCGCCGACTGTCGACTGATGCTTCGAGTCCCCCCTCTTGGCGCGTTCTACCGGCCCTTCGCCCCGTGCGGAGTTGACGTCTCGTACCTTTTAGGATTTAATAGAAGTCCCTGGAGGGAATTATTCCTTTGGGATGTCTATTAGCTCCGTTCTCGGGCGAGAGGGTCGGGGTGTGTTTTTTTTCCGCACAGGCGGCGGCTTGCGGGCCTTGCCGGTAATGCTCCAAGAGCCTTCGGCAAGCCGGTTGGGGACGATCGGTTTTCAGAAATTCAGTGCCGTTTCTGCAATCGCCCCGCGCGGGCCGTCGCGAGATGGGCGGCGGCGGCGCCTTCCCCGGGAATTGCCATCCCGGGGCGCGATGAAAAAAGAAATTTCCTGAACATTATTCACAGGTTGACGTATTGCCCCTTGGAGGGGTGTTTACTCGCCAGGTATCTGCTAATATATTAGCAGATTGAAACCTTCGATCATTACCGGGTGGTTTATGGAAGCAGGCGAGATACTGCTGCGGAAAGGGTTGCTCGACGCACGGCAATTGAAGCTGTCGCGCGACGCCCAGAGCGACGGCGCCCGGCTGGACCAGGCCGCGGTGCAACTCGGTTTTTTGTCGGAGGAGGCGGCGCTAAGGGCGTTGGGGGAGGAGATGGGATTGGAGTTCATCGACCTGGCGGAGGCCGAGATCGACCTCGCGCTGTTGAAGAAGTTCCCGCCCCGCTTCATCTACCGCGAGAGTTTATTTCCCGTCCGCCAGTTCAACGGCACGCTGGTGGTGGCCACCAGCGATCCGTTCAATCTCTATCCCCTCGACGAGTTGAGTTCCACGCTCGGTCTGTCGATCGTGCCCGTGCTGGCGGCGAAGGGGGAGATCTCAAAGCTCATCAAGGCGCACCTCGGCGTGGGCAGCGAGACCATCGAAGGAATGATGGCCCAGACCGAGGACGAGCGGCTTGTGTTGTTGGAGAAGATCGAGTCCGACGGGTCGGAGCTTTCGGAGGAGGCGCACGAGCCGTCGGTGGTCCGGTTGGTCAACGAGATCCTCCTCGAGGCGATCGAGAGCCGGGCCAGCGACGTGCACCTCGAGTCGCAGCACTCCGGCCTGCGGATCCGCTACCGCGTCGACGGCGTGCTCCACGAACAGCCGGCACCCCACGAGATCAACCGATTTCAGGCGGCGATCATCAGCCGCTTGAAGATCATGGCCCGGATGAACATCGCCGAAAAACGCCTCCCCCAGGACGGCCGCATCCAACTGAGGGCCGCCGGACGCGAGGTCGACGTCCGCGTTTCCGTGATTCCCATGATCCACGGCGAGGGGATCGTCCTGCGGATCCTCGACAAGGGGGCAATGGAATTCACGCTCAGCAAGTTGGGCATGGAGGACGATCAGTATCGAACGTTCCGCGACTTGATCCGCCTGCCGCACGGGATCATCCTCGTGACCGGTCCGACCGGCTCGGGCAAGACCACCACGCTCTACAGTGCGCTTCTGGAAATCCGCAACGAAGCGACGAAGATCATCACCACCGAGGACCCGGTGGAGTACCAGCTCGAGGGGATCAACCAGATCCAGGTCCATCCGAAGATCGGGCTGACGTTCGCCCATTCGCTGCGGAGCATCCTGCGGCACGATCCGGACATCGTGCTGGTGGGCGAGGTCCGCGACCTGGAGACGGCCGAGAACGCCATCCAGGCCTCGCTGACCGGCCACCTGGTCTTCAGCACGCTGCACACCAACGACGCGGCGGGGGCCTACACCCGGCTGGCCGACATGGGGGTCGAGCCGTTCCTGGTCTCCAGCACGGTCGAGGCGGTGATGGCCCAGCGGCTGGTCCGCACGCTCTGCCCGCACTGCAAGGCCCCGTACCGGCCGCCGCGCGAGGAGCTGCCCGCCGACTTTCCCGTAGACAAACTGACCGATGGGCAGCCGCTCTACCAGCCGGTCGGCTGCCGGGCCTGCCGGCAGGTCGGGTTCCTCGGCCGGGTGGGGCTGTTCGAACTGCTGGTCACGACGGAGAAGATCCGCGAGCTTTCGCACGACCGGGCCAGCACTTGGACCATCGCCGAGACGGCCCTCAAGCAGGGGATGCGCTCGCTCCGCCAGGACGGCTGGCTGAAGGTCTTAAGCGGCCGGACCACCATCGAAGAAGTGGCGAGAGTGACCAAGGGGAGTGTAAAATAAAGGATGAAGGATGAGGGATGAAGGATGAGGGAAAAGCAGCCGCTTGCGGCTTGGCAAAGAACGAAGCATAAATTCCAAATGACAATAGCAGATAAAATGGAATATCCGACGATCAACGCTGCCTTTCTCGTTCCGAAACAGGCGGTTCGGATCGCAAAGCGCTTCTCCCTCATCCCTCATCCCTCATCCCTCATCCTTTAATTTATGCCCGAATTCCACTATACCGCCCGAGACAGCGACGGCCAAAAGGTTACGGGGACGCTCCTGGCGGCGGGGCGTCGGGAGGCG
This sequence comes from Pirellulales bacterium, assembly GCA_016936015.1. Taxonomy (GTDB): domain Bacteria; phylum Planctomycetota; class Planctomycetia; order Pirellulales; family Thermoguttaceae; genus JAFGPV01. Next base: position 17,200 of record JAFGPV010000138.1, on the reverse strand, counting down.
GCGGCGACGCTCTCGGCCCGGGCGGTGTTTCCGTTGGAGATCCGCGACGCGGCCCCGGCTGTCGCGGTGCAGAAGATCCGCCGCATTCCCGCCCAGTTGCAGGCGGTGACCTTCGGCCAGTTGGCCGATCTGCTCCGCAGCGGCGTCCCGTTGTTGCGGGCGCTGGAAGTGGTCGAGAAACAGACCTCGCACGCGGGACTGCGGCAGGTGCTGGGCGAGGTCCGCCACGCCGTCGAGCAGGGCGCCTCGCTGGCCGAGGCGTTGGCCCGGTTTCCCCGGATCTTCGGCGAAATGGCGGTCAACATGGTCCGCGCCGGCGGCGAGGGCGGCTTCCTCGAAGAGGCGCTCAGCCGCATTGCCGACTTCACCGAGGCCCAGGACGACCTGAAAAAACGCACCTTCGGCGCGGTCATTTATCCGATCGTCCTGGCGGTGGTCGGCGGAACGATCGTCACCGTGCTGCTGGTCTTTTTCGTGCCGATGTTCAGGGAATTTTTCGCCCGGCTGGATGAGCGCAACGAACTGCCCGCCCTGACAAAGGGTTTGCTCGGCTTAAGCGACACGCTCCGCTCGTACGGGCTGATTATTCTGGCGGCCGCCGCGGGAGGAGTGTTTTTTTTGCGACGGAAACTCGGCACCGAAAGCGGCCGGCTGTGGCGCGACCGGATGAAGCTGCGGGTGCCGCTGGGCGGCCCGATTTTCCAGCAGTTGGCCGTGGCCCGGTTCTGCCGCGTGCTGGGCACCTTGCTCCGCAACGGCGTGCCGATCCTCCGCTCGCTGGAGATCGCCCGGGAGGCCACCGGCAACCGGATCCTCGGCGCCGCCATCGGCGAGGCGATGGAGAACGTCACCGCCGGCCAGGCGTTGGCCGGCCCGTTGGAAGCCAGCGGCCAGTTCCCGCCCGCCGTGGTGGAAATGATCGCCGTGGCCGAACAGGCGAACAATCTGGAAACCGTGCTCACGAATATCGCCGACACCCTGGAGAAACGGATGTGGCGGAAGCTGGACATCGCCGTCCGGCTGCTGGAACCCCTGTTGCTGATCGTCATGGCGGGATTGGTGTTGCTGATGACCATCGCGCTGATGCTTCCGATCCTGAAGATGAGCCAGACCATCGGCTGACGCCGAGAGAGGACCCGATCGATCAAGTTTTCTCGCCTCGTAAACTGACATTTTTCCAGGTATAATAATTGTAGAATTCATTTTGAGTTGGAAAGGAGGGATGTTCCATGAAATCCCCAAATCGTTTCGTCCGCCGTCGCCGTCATGCCGGCTTCACGTTAATTGAAGTGATGCTCGTGTTGCTGATTCTCGTGATTCTCGGTTCGTTGGCGGTCGTGGCCTACAGCCGCGTGCAGTACAACGCCAACATCCGCGCCGCGAAGTCCCAGATCGGCTTGTTCAAAACACCGCTCGAGGCGTACCATCTGGATCTCAACATGTATCCCACGTCCGAGCAAGGTCTGAACGCCTTGCTCAGCCCGCCGTCCAATTTACCCATGCCCGAGAAATGGGCCGGCCCGTATCTCGATGGCACCCAGATCCCCTTTGATCCTTGGGGCCGCGAGTACCAGTACATTTCGCCCAGTCAGCACTCGAACAACCCCGACAGCTACGACGTCTGGTCGATGGGGCCCGACGGGAACACCGAGATCGGCAACTGGCAATAGCTTGGAATAGCCGTCCTTTGAGAATTGTCATCCTGACGGGCACCATCGACAGATGGTCGGCGAAGGATCTCTCGCAGATTCTTCGCTCCGTTCAGAATGACCCTTCCGGACTTCCTTTTTCCCGTGATGACCGGCAGCAATCCAGCGCGAAGTTATCGACGTTCTCCAGGCCTGACGCTCATCGAAGTGCTATTGGTTCTCAGCGTCCTGGTCATCCTGGCGTCGTTGTCCTGGCCGGCCATCCACCAGATGTTCGTCAACCAGGGGCTGCGGACGGCCGCCGATCAATTGCGGACGGCGTGGCTCCACGCCCGGAACGACGCCCTGAACTCCGGCCGCGTCCAGCGTTTTTCATACAATCCCCTCTCCAGTGCGTACCGGGTGGAGTCGGGCGCGTTGGAATGCAATTCCGACGAACCGGCCGAGCAGCAAGCGCCGGCGCTGTCGGCCCCGGGCAATTCGGCGTTCTACGACGCCGGCGGCGGCGAATATCTCCCCCTGGTCCGCCAGGAAACCCTGCCCGAGGGAATCCGCATTCTGTCGCTGGAGACCGACAACAGCCGCCGCGACACGGCCGCCGGGCAGATTGTCGGCGGTTTCGGCGCCGGCGAGGAGCTGCCTTCCCCGTCCGTCTTTTTTTACCCCGACGGCACCACGTCCAACGCCCGGCTTGTCCTGAGCAACCAGCAGGGCCGCAGCATCGTCGTTTCGCTGCGGGGGCTGACCGGCGTGATCACCGTCAGCGAGATCACCACGTTGGAGAGCGGGGCGCTGCCGTGAAAAAACCACCACGTCATCGTTTAGCCCCGGCACTGGCGCCGGGCGTTTTTCCACAACGGCCGCCGGCCGCAAGCGGCCGGGCTAAACGGTCGGGTTTCTCCCTGCTGGAAGTGGTTCTCGCCCTGGCTATTCTCACGGGGGCCATCGCCGTGTTGGGCGAGTTGGCCCGGCTGGGATTGCGGCATGCCGCCGCCGCCCGGGACATGACCCGGGCGCAACTGCTCTGCAAGAGCAAGATGGCGGAGATCACCTCGGGCATCGAACCGCCGGTGGCGGTGCAGAACGCCCCCTTCGACGAGGAGTACCTCGCCGACGACGTCCGCTGGCTCTACAGCGTCGAACTCCAGCAGATCGACCAGGACGGACTGGTCGCGGTCCGGGTGACCGTCGCCCAAGACGTGCCGACCGGCCGGCGGCCCGTCGCCTGTTGCCTGACGCAGTGGATCCCCGATCCGAATTGGGAATACTCCGAAGAGACCACCACGACCGAGAACACCGAAGAGTCGTCCAGTACGACGACGCAGTGAAATCATGTTTCATCTTCTGAAACAACATGAGAACCGGGCGTTTACCCTCCTGGAGGTGATCCTCGCCCTGGCGCTCTCGGTCCTGGTGTTGGCGGCGATCGGATTTGCGATCAGCGCGCATCTCCGGTTTTTCAACGCCGGACGGACCGGCGTGGAGGAGGCCCAACTCGCCCGGGCGATCCTCTCGCGGATCGCCGACGACCTGCGCAACGCCGTTCCTTATCAATCCAGCTCGTCGAGCGCCGCGACGTCCACGACGACCGCAGCGAGTTCCTCGTCGGCCTCGGAGGACGAGGCGGCCTCCAACCCGTTCGAGGGCAATGAAGAGCCAGGGGAAACGGAAGCGGGCGCAACGGAACCGACCCAGGAAACGACCGTGGCGAGTGACGATTTATCGACGGCGGCGCCCGAGAATACGCCGGGTTTGTACGGCAACGCGGAGCAGTTGGAACTGGACGTCAGCCGGCTGCCGCGCCGCGACCAGCTCTACTGGAGTCTCCAGGGCGACGAGGAGATTAATTCATGGGACCGCCCGCTCGGCGACGTGAAGAACGTGGTTTACTTCGTTCGCCACGGCGAGATGGACTTGACGCCGCCGACGCTTTCGGTCGATCCGGCCCTGGAGCAACGCCCCGGTCTGTACCGCCGCGAGATGGATCGGGCGGCCGCTCTCTACGCCGCGCAACGGGGCGGCCAAGCGACGCTCGACCAGGCGGCCGAGTTGATGGCCCCCGAGGTCGAGGCGCTGGAGTTCCGCTATTTCGACGGGCAGGAGTGGCTGGATTATTGGGACTCCTCCGTCCTGGAGGGCCTGCCCCTGGCCGTCGAAATCCGCCTGAAGCTGATCCGGCGTCCCGTTACCTCCCGGCAGGCGCCGACCTCGGTCATCTACCGGCAAGTGGTCCATTTGCCCACGGCGCAACCGGCGACGGATTCGGGAGGGTTGCCATGAGAAATTGCAATTTAAAATCACCCCCGCCGCGAAAAGGCATGGTCCTGGTCCTGGTCCTGGTGGTGATCGTGCTTCTTTCCCTGGCGGGATACACCTTTACGAACTTGATGTTTACCGAGCGGAAGGGCGCGGACGCGGCGGGGCGGCAGGCGCAGGCGCTGGCGGCGGCCGATTCCGGCGTGCAGTGGGTGCGGATCTTCCTCGGCAAAGACGCCGAGACGCAGCTCGGAGCGGGCGGCTGGTACGATAATTACGACGCCTTCCGCGGCGTGGTGGTGGCCGATGACGTGAATCCGAAACACCGCGCCCGATTCACGTTGGTCGCCCCCGTGCTGGAAGACGGCCGGCCGACCGACGGCGTCCGCTACGGCCTGGAGGACGAGTCGGGCCGGCTGAATCTCAACGCCGTTCTGTTGGCCGACAAGTACGATCCGGACAGCGGAGCGCGGAAGATGCTGATGGGTCTGCCGGGAATGACCGAGCAGATCGCCGACGCGATTCTCGATTGGATCGACACCGACGACGAGACCCGGGAGTACGGGGCCGAGGCCGATTATTATTCCGCGCAGCAGCCGCCTTACTCTCCGAAGAACGGGCCGCTGCAATCGATCGAGGAACTGCTGCTGGTCCGGGGGGTCACGCCCGCGTTGCTCTTCGGCAGCGATTGGAACCGCAACGGCCGGGCCGACGCCGACGAACCCGATCCCCAGGACCTGCCCGGCGTGGACAACTACGACGGCTCGATGAACCAGGGCTGGTCGGCCTATCTGACCCTCCACAGCGCCGAGTCCAATCTCCGCCCCGACGGCTCGGCCCGGATCAATCTCAACCAGGAGGACATGAAAACCCTCTACGACGATTTGAACTCGGCGCTGGGAGAGGAAGAAGCCACGTTCATCGTGGCCTACCGTCAGAACGGCCCTTACGAGGGCAACGACGAGGGCGAGGAGGCCTCGGGGGAACTCGACCTCGAGAAAAAAGGGAGCCAGAAAATCGCTTCCGTCCTGGATCTGATCGGCGCCAAAGTGCAAACGACCTTCAAAGACGACAACAAGCCGACGGTCCTCAAATCGCCCTTTACCGAATACATGCACGGGGAAATGGGTGTTTATTTACCCGACCTGATGGACAACGTGACGGTCGACGCGGCGACGGTCGCCGTCGGCCGGATCAACGTCAACCAGGCGTCCCGGGCGGTCCTGGCCGGGGTGCCGGGGATGACGGAGGAGATCCTGGAGGAGATCATGTCGCAGCGGGAGCCGGATCCCCTGGAGGCGGATGACAGCCGGCGGCACGAAACCTGGCTGCTGCAGGAGGGGATCGTCGATCTGGACGAAATGAAGAAAATGTCGCCCTTTCTCTGCGGCGGCGGCAACGTGTACCGGGCCCAAGTGATCGGTTATTACGACGGGGGCGGTCCCGCCGTCCGGCTGGAAACCGTGATTGATGCTACCAATTCGCCCCCCCGCGTGTTATTCTGGAGAGATATCAGCCAGTTGGGCCGCGGCTTCGCCCTGGAGACCCTGGGCATCGCCGCACCGGAATAAATAGGGGTTAGGGATTGGGGATTAGGGATTAGAAACAACGATAATCCCTGCTCTCGAATCCTTAATCCCCAATCCCTTCCAAATGCCGCAGTTTTTAGCCCTTGAATGGGACACCACCGAAGCGCGGATCGCGTTGGCCTCCGGGCGGGGCGAGCAGGCGGTGATCGAGCAGGCGTTTGCCGTGGAACTTCGTCCGCGGCAGCTCGACGGCGACCGGGCCGAAGTGGACGTCGGCGCCCGGTTGGCCGCGGCGCTGGCCGCCCGGGGAATCGGCAAGGTCGACGCCCTGGTGGCCATCGGGCGGTCGAACATCGAGCTGCGGCAGTTGGTCTTGCCGCCCGCCCCCGACGTGGAATTGCCGGAGATCGTCCGCTTTCAGGCGATGCGGGAGTTCAACGAGTTGGACGACGATTGGCGGTTGGACTTCATCCCGCTGACCGACGCGCCCGAGGAGTCGCGGACCGTGCTGGCGGCGGCGATCGGGCCGGAGTGGATCGAGCAGATCCAGAAGGTCTGCACGGCGATGGGCGTCCGGCCCCGGCGGCTGGTGCTCCGGGCCTGTGCGGCCGCCGCCCACCTGACGCGGATGCAGCCCGGCCGGGATGACGAACTCCGGCTGCTGGTCGATCTCCTCTCGGACGAGGCCGACCTGACGGTGGTCAGCGGCGACCGGGTCGTGTTTATGCGGACCACCCGGATCGGCGGCGATGCGGCCGGCGTTAGCGTCCTGCTGAGCGAGATCCGCCGCACGATGGTCGCTGTGCAGAACCAACTGGGCGGGCGGAAGGTCGATGCGGTCGTCATCTGCGGCCTGGAGCAGCAACAGGCCGAGTTGGCCCTGCGGATCGAGGCCGAATTGGAGGTCTCGACCGACGGCTTTGCCCCCTTTGCGGGATTGCACTGGGGCCGGTCGCTGCAGGAGGGCTTGCCCGATCATCCCGGCCGGTTCGCGCCGCTGCTGGGGATGCTGCTGACGGAACTGGAACAGCGGCGCCACGCGGTCGATTTCCTGCACCCCCGCCGCCGGCCCCTGCCGCCCCGGAAAGGAAAATGGTACGTCCTGGCCGCCGCCGCCGCGGTCTTGCTGCTAGTCCTCCCGCTGTTCGGTTACAAAGTGCAACGCAGCCGGCTTAACGAGGAAGTGAACCAGTTAGGCGACAAGTCGAAGAACCTCGATCCCGAGGTGAAAAAAGCGCAGAAAGACATCGCCCACGCGGCGGCGATCGAAAAGTGGACCGCCGCGGACGTGGTGTGGCTCGATGCCTTGTATACGCTCAGCCGGGAATTCCCCCCCGCCGAGAAGGCAATGCTGAAAGAACTCGACTTCAAATCCCGGGACGCCGATCCTCCCGGGGGAGAGATCCACCTGAGGGGCTTGATCCGCTCCAACGAGGAACTCAACCGGATGGAAGAGCAGTTTCGCCGGAGCCACGGCCAGGTGAAAGTCGGAAAAAGCAACGCCGACGACTCGATTCCTCCCTACCGCCTCCATTTCGACGAGTTGCTGATCCTCCAACATCCCGAATCCCCTCCTAAAAAAACCGAACGCAAAGAAACCGAGCAAAGAGGTCAGAGGTCAGAGTCAAGAAATAGACCCCCAGCCCCTAATCCCTAGCCCCCGGCCCCTGATCCCCCGCCCTCCCATGGCCTTGCAAAAGCGCGAGAAACAACTGGCGATTGCCGCCGGCGCCCTGGTCGCCGTGATGGCCGCGATTTATCTCTGGCCGTCGGGCGGGGCCTCGCTGAGCGGCTTGCGCGCACTGCGCGACAAGCGGTTGTTGGAAATCGCCGGCAAGAACCGGATCCTGGCCAAATCACAGCGGGCGAAAGCCCAGATCGCCGCCTGGGAAAAGCGCGCCCTGCCGTCCGATCCCAAGCTCGCCGGACCGCTCTATCAGACCTGGCTGCGGGAACTGGTCGTCGAGCGGGTGAAGTTCCGCAACGCCAACGTCGACCCCATTGGCGCCCCCTCCCGCCGCGGTTCCTACTATGAACTCCTCAAATACAAGGTTGGGGGAGATGCGGATTGGGAGCAATTGACCCGCTTTCTTCACGAATTCTACCGGGCGGGCCATCTCCATAAAATTCAGCACTTGCAGATCCGGCCCAAGGAAAAATCCTCCGCGCTGAACCTGACGATTGACATCGAGGCCCTCTCGCTGCCGGGCTTGGACCGCCGTGATCGGCTCTCCGCGGAACCGGGCGACCGCTTGCGGCTCTCCTCCCTCGCCGAGTACGAGAAGCCGATCGCCGGGCGGAAACTGTTTGCCGCCTATACTCCTCCCGCGCCCGAGCGACCTCCGAAAATCCACAAAGAGCCGCCGCCCAAGCCGCCCGAGTTCGATCCCGCCTCCCAGACCTACCTCACGGCCGTCATCGAGACCGACGGGCAAAGCGAGGCTTGGCTCCAGATCCGCACCTCCGGCAAAACGCTCCATCTCCACGAAGGCGAAGAGTTCACCGTCGGACCGAACAAGTACAAAACGCTCAAGATCCATCGCCGGTCCGTCGAAATCGAGGACGGCGGCAAGCCCCGGGTCGTCCGCTACGGCGATAGCCTCAAGCCGGATTTGTCCCGGAAGGAAGACTGAATCTTCAATCGTATCACGAGTTTGGCCCCGGCACTTGTGCCGGGCGGAGACCATCTTCTCCCCCTCACCCGGCACAAGGGCCGGGACTAAACGCTTGCGATCTCCCCGGTCATCTTCTCGGCGCGCCGGTCCGCGTTCCGAGACGGTCGGCCAGGTCTTGGATCCGCGGATCGGGATCCCGCCGGGCAAGGCTCTCCAGACGCAACAGCAGCCGGGGATCGGGCGTCGTGGCCAAGAACGTATACGCCGTCCAGCGTACCTCCGGATCGTCGTCCCGGCAAAGCTGGAACATCCAGGCGGCCGCGTCGATCCGCGGCACGTCGGGCAGCGTCTCCGCCAGGGCCTGCCGCACCCGGCGGTCCGGATCGTAGAGCCGCCGGGCAAGATCCCGTTCGACCGCCGAAAAACCCCGCTCCGCCAAAACCGATTCCGCCTGGGCGACAATTTGAGGGTCGGAGGAACGGAGCGCCCGCATCCAATACGTCGCTTGCGAATCGGTCATCCGCGGCCGCGGCGGCTCCACAGGGGGACCGCCCGGGGCGCCGGGGGCCGAGGGCGGAGACGATCCGGTCAGCGAGTCCTCATGCCGTAAAGCGCGGACGTTTTTCTCCGTCGGGGGCGGCGGCGGCACGATGCGCTGTTCCGGGGTAGGGATCTTCTGGAGTTGCGGGTCGGCGGCCAGCGGTCGTAACGGCAAGGCGCCGCTCCGGCTATGGGGCGGAAGAGATTCTGTCCCGGATCCCCGTTTTGCCGGCATCTGCGGCCCCACCGATAATCCGCCGCCGGGCAGCGGGGGGAGATCCGCCAACAGCGTCTTCGCCGAAGAAGTGTCCCGGCTCACCGCCCGCAAGACGCCTCCCCGGGACGGCAAGACGCCTCTCCCGCTCGATTGCGAATAGAGGGAATCCGGAGCGGAAGGGCCGCGGCGCGGAGAGGCGTGGTGCGCCCGGATCACTTTCTCGCTCGCGGCCAGGATCCGCAAAGTCTCGTTTCCCGTGCCCGCCAATTCGCTTTCCAGGATTTGTTGCGCCAGTTCCGCGGCGTCGCTCTGGGCGGAGGGGCCGAAACGCTCGACGGCCTCGGCCAGGGCCTCGACCAGCGCCAGCGCGTGGACGCTCCGTTGCGCGGCCGGCTGATGCTGCCAGTGGGCCAGCAGGGCGCCGAGTTGTCGCTTTGCGGCTGCCGCCACCGAAGGCTGTTTTGCATCGAGCGCCTCGACCAACACCGGCAGGCCGGCGTCGCCCAGGGAGGACGCCCGACGGAGAATTCTTTCCGCCGAGGAGACCGACGCCGCGGGCAATTGCCGCCGCCAGTACGAAGCGGCGATTTGGGGATACGTCCGATACATGGCGGACAGCCCCCAGAGAATTCCGCCGAAGAGCAAAGCAAGCGACGTAACGTGCAGCAACGGCGGCAGGAAGGGCTTGATTTTCGACCACCCTCGGACGACGGCGGATCGCGGCGGGAAGTGCGGAGCGGAAAAATCCTCCGGGGCGTCGAAACGGCGCAGGGCGCCGCGGCCGGTCTCTTTCGGGCCTGAATCGCGTCGATCGGGATTGGCAGGCCGCGGCATCGCCATCCGTACGTCTCCAAGGGAGCGGAATTTTCAGGATTTCCGGCTTCTTTTCAAGGGCAATATCCTCACGGGAGAAAGTTTTCGATTTACGCGACGTTTCCTATATGTCCCAGATTGACATTTTTCCGTCTCTGTAAACTTTCACTGACGGTCAAAAGCTCCGTAATCCGAATAATCAGGAGTACAGAAACGCTTTCGCTGGGAAAAGGACCAACGATTGGGAATAGAGGGGGGACAATGTACTCGTTTTCGACGATCCGGGCCGTGATTCGGCCGGGCCAGGGTCATTCTTGTCGTATTGTGGGATGCTGCCTTTCTGGAATTTCCGCGGCGTTGCTCTGCCTGTGCGCCTCCGGTCTGCCGGGAGCGGAATTATCCCGCCCCGCCGGCCGGGAACGTGCCCGGGATCGGAACGGCGAGTCGGCCCGGCAACTGGCCATCGGCGCCCTGCCGTTGGAGAAACTTGACGCCCAGGATCGGAAGAAGGTCCGGGCCGTGCTCGAAAACCTCACCCTCTACCACCACATGCCGGTCCGCGTGATCGACTGCGATCCGGACCTGTATTTGTTTCTCACCCGGCATCCCGACGTGGTGGTCAACATCTGGAAAGAGCTCCGCATCAGCCAGTTGCAGTTGCAGGAGACGGCTCCCCGCCTGTACCGGATGAAGGAGAGTTCCGGCACCACGGCCACGGTGGAGCTTTTGTATCAAAGTTATGACACGCAATTGCTCTACGTCGAGGGGGAGTATCAGGGAGCGGTGGCGCGTTCGGTGGGCGGCCGGGCGCTGTTCCTGCTGAAGACCGGCTACCTCCGCGACACCGACGACCGGTATTACATTTCCAACCGGCTCGACATGTTTTTGTCGGTCGATCCGGGGGCCGTCCAGTGGGTGACCAAAACCTTACAGCCGATCTTCGGAAAAGTGGCTGACCACAATTTCTACCAGACAGTGGCGTTCGTCGGGAGCCTGTCGCGGACGATCGAAGTCAACAGCCGCGGCGTCCAGCGGCTTGCCTCCCGGCTCCAGGACGTCTCGCCGCAGGTCCGCGGCGAATTCTTCAAACTGACCGACGACATCGCCCAAAAACCCACCGCCGTCGCGCTCCGTCAGTTCCTGGATGACGTGGAAACCGCCCGGCGGCAACAGCAGACGATCCGACGCTGAGCGAGAGCGGCAGAATGACGATTGCGGCAGAATGACGAATGACGAAATCCGAATGACGAAAGAAGCTCGAATGCCGAATGTCGAAAGTTTACCGTTTTCCTTCGTCCTTAGTCATTCGGATTTCTTTCGTCATTCGGATTTCGTCATTCGTCATTTCTCTACTGCGTATCCATAATACGCCGTCGCGTCCACCCCGGTCTCCCTCCGCACCGTTTCCGCGATGCGGTCCAGATCGGCGTCGGGAAGGGGCGTGACCCAGAAATCGGCGGGCGCCCGCGCGACGGTGTAAATCTGCACGGTTTGAATCTTCCCGCCCGCGGCGAGAATTTCGCCGAGGCGGCGGCAGTAGGCCGGTATCTCCTCCGGCGGCGGCGGGAGGCCGTGCATCTGCGGAAAAAGCGATTGAATGACGATCGGCCGCGCTCGGGCCGCATCGCGGAGATTGGTCAGAATCCGTTGAAAAGGGACGGCGGAGCGCGCCACCTGCCGGTAATACGCTTCGGTGCCGGCGTCGAGCTTGGCCCAGATTTCGCCGTGGTTCCGGTCGAGCAGGTCCAGGGCCTGGCGGACCGGCTCTTGATGCAAGAGGCTGGCGTTGGTGATCAGCACGAGCTTCAGCGCGTCGAGGCGGCGCCGGCGTCGGACCTCGGCCGCCACGGCGACCGCCGGGCCGAAAAGCGGAGAGGCCGTCGGCTCGCCGTCGCCGCTGAAGGCTGCGTCGTTCAGCCGGCGGAGTTCCGGCGGGACGCGGGAAAACGGCGGCTCCTGAAAAAGCGCCCCCGAAGAAAATTGCTCCGCCACGGCGTCCAATTCCCGATCGAGTTGCTTCAGATCGACCGGTTCCGCCGTGCCCGGCTGCGTGCGATCGACCTGGCAGTACACGCAGTTGAAATTACAGAACCGGTCGCGATTGAGATTGATCCCCAGGGAGATCCCCCCGGCGCGCCGGCTGACCACGGGATACACGTAGCGAAAACGCCCAAACGCCCGGGGATGGGATTGAAAGAGGGGATTCGGCGGCATGAAAATCAAGGATGAAGGATGAGGGATGAAGGATGAGGAATAACGTTATTATTATAAAATGGGAGAAGAAGTATTTCATTATGGATTTATCGTTCCATAATTGCTTAACTCATCCTTCATCCCTCATCATCCTTTATTTACGCCCGGCGGAGATGGGTGAATTCGTCCACGGTGACGTTGGTCAGCTCTCCGTCGGGAAGCTCCAGGAGGATGGAGTCGCTGAAGACGGCGTCGTCGAAATTCCGATGAACGTGCAGGCCGTGCCGCCGTCGCTCGGTCCGCACAACCATTCCCGCGGTCCGAGAGGGCCAACTCCGTCGGCCGATGGTGACCATGTGTTCGACCTCGATCCGATCGCCGGGCTTCAGTTCGTCAAAGAGCGTCCGGCACGGGCTGGCTTGAGTGCTCATGCAACCGCCTCGCTTCCCCCCCAAGTTAAGTAGAATCCTTGCGACGGGGCTTATCTTCTTTTTTTCCCGAATCTGCTGCAAGGGCAATTTTTTCGCATCCGTAGGACAGGTTGCCAACCTGTCCTCCATCAAACGGGATTAGACCTCTTTGGCGTTGATCCAGGACATCAGGCGGCGGAGTTGACGGCCGACCTGTTCCACCGCGTGGGAGCGTTCCCGGCGGCGGAGCGCCTTGAAGGCGGGGGCGTGGGCCTTGTTTTCCAGGATCCATTCCCGGGCGAATCGGCCGTCGCGGATCTCCTCCAGGATCCGCTTCATCTCGGCCTTGGTCTGGTCGGTCACGATCCGCGGGCCGCGGGTGTAGTCGCCGTACTCGGCCGTGTTTGAGACGCTGTACCGCATGTAGTTCAGACCGCCCTGGTAGATCAAGTCGACGATCAATTTGACCTCATGAACGCACTCGAAATAGGCCATCTCCGGTTGATAACCAGCCGCCACCAGCGTCTCGTAGCCGGCCTTGATCAGCGCCGACAGCCCGCCGCAGAGGACCACCTGCTCGCCGAACAGGTCGGTCTCCGTCTCCTCGGCAAAGGTGGTTTCGATCACGCCGGCCCGGGTGCCGCCGATCCCCTTGGCGTACGCCAGGCCGATTTTTTTGGCGTCGGCGGAGGCCCCTTCCAACAGGGCGATCAGGCACGGAACGCCGGCGCCCCGGACGTATTCGGAACGCACCAAATGGCCCGGGCCTTTCGGGGCCACCAGGATCGTGGATACCCCCTCGGGGATGTCGAATTGCCCGAAATGCACGTTGAATCCGTGCGAACAGACCAGCACGTTGCCCGGCCGGAGGTGCTCACGGACGTGTGCCCGGAAGACGTCGGCCTGGATTTCATCGGGAAGCAGGATCGTAATCAGATCGCCCTTCTTGACGGCCTCGGAGGCCGTCAACGGCTGGAAGCCGTCCTTGACCGCTTGTTCGTAATTCGCCGTGCCGGGCAGCTCCGCCACGATCACGTTGCAGCCGCTCTCCCGCAGGTTCTGGGCGTGGGCGTGTCCCTGCGAACCGTAGCCCAGAATGGCGATCGTCTTGCCTTTTAATATGGATAGATCGGCGTCTTTGTCGTAGTAGATTTTTGCGGGCATGGTTTGTCCTTGCTGTTTGTTAGAAAGATAATCCCGAAACGAAACAAGAGTTTCGGGTCGAGAAAGCAATTTTCATCCTACATCCTTCATCCCTCATCCTTTCCTCCGGCATTCCCTCGCACCATCGCGATCCGCCCGGTGCGGACCACCTCCTGGATGCCGAAGGGGCGCATGAGTTCGATAAAGGCCTCGATTTTCTTTTCCTGGCCGGAGATCTCGATCATCAGGTCTTCCGGCGAGACGTCGACGATCCGGCCGCGGAAGATGTCGGTAAGTTCGCTGATGTCCCGGCGCTTTCCCGGGGGTGCGGAGACCTTGATCAGCATCAAATCGCGTTCCACGTGATTTTGCGAACTGATGTCGTCCACGCGGACCACGGTGACGATCTTTTCTAATTGCTTACGGACCTGTTCCAGGACCTTGTTGTCGCCGACGACCACGAAGGTCATCCGCGAGAGTTGAGGGTCCTCGGTCTCGCCCACCGCGAGACTGTCGATATTATATCCGCGGGATGCGAGCATCCCCGAAATGTGGGAGAGCACGCCGGGCACGTTCTGGACCAAGGCAGAGATAACGTGACGCATAAAAGGTCCTCAAACGACGGGAAAACTCTATCTTAATGGCCGAATCGGCCTGTAACAAGGGACATAGGGAATAGGGAAAAGGGGATAGGAAAATAGGGACAAGAGGTCAGGGGTCAGGGATAAAGGGATCAGGAAAAAGGGGGCAGGAAACAGATGTTTGCAATGTAAATGAAATATAGGCAATTCAGGATTCTTGTTCTCTGGCCCCTGATCTATCATTGAAAATGCACAGTATAAGCATGCGGGGCAATCTACAACGACATTTCCGATAGCATATTTTACGCTTTCTTCTTAAAATTTGCCGGATATTTCTATTTTGCGGGCAGAATAATGCCGATTCCTCTGGCGAGAAATTATCATGCCGCCTCGTTCCTGCGCTAGCTGGAAAGGGAGGATTGGTTCCTTATTATCGAAACGGCCTGAAAGACGCATTACAAAAGGCAGCAGTCCCATTTTTTAGCCAGCAAGGAATTTCAAGGAGGATATACAGGTGAATTCGGCAATCAAGCGAATGCTGGCAGGATTCGTGGGAATTGGGATGCTGATGGGCGGTCAGGTTTTTGCCCAGAGATCCTATCCCACCCAATATCGAGGGCGAGTCAGCGCCCCCCGGACCTACCGAGTGGCTCAGCAGCCCGGCCCGCCAGACACTACTGCCGAACCTTATTGGTTGCCGGAGGAGCCGAGGGCCGACGCTTATTCCTCTCAAGGTCCACTCAGAAGGCCACCCCCCTCCAATGCAAGGGGAAATGCCGATTCCGAGGAGTTGTATCCCGATCTGATGCCGCCCGACCGGTATCAGGAGACGGGCTGCACCATGATGCCGGGGATCGAGAACGGCCTCTGGGACGGCTGCGATGCCGGCGATTGCTGTTGCGTCTGCGGCGGCGGCTACTGCACGCCGCCATTGTGGTACACGGAGCAAGGCGCGCGGCTCCTGACACGGAGTCGTCCCCGGCCCCAGTCCTTGGGGAATATCGTGTTTCCCTACTATAACACCCTCAGCGACGGTTCAACGGTCTTTGGCGGACTGTCTTACCTTGAGTTGGATAACACGCGCTCGGCCAGTTACGATGTTGCCCCTGGGTATTACGCCACCGTGGGGCGCTATTTGGGAAGAGACTCGCAGGACCGGGACGATTTTTTGGAATTCACGTATTGGGGGATGAACACCTGGGTGGATTCTTTCGCGGTGGCGGTGGATCCTGAAGTCGTCCAAATCCCAATAGGCGATCAAACGGCGGTTTTTACGGCGGGCAGGATCGTGACCCCGCTGGTGATTTCACAATGGGCTCTCTATTCAGCCAACCGAACCGTTCCGGCGCATCCTTTCGGCGTTGGTGGATTCGACTTTGTTGAACGGCAGAACTTTTCCCTGCACAGCGAAATGCACAATTGGGAGCTGAACCTCCGCTTGCGGCCCCGGGGAAGGCCGGACCAACTGGTCCTTCATCCCAACGGCCGATGGCGGAGGGAATGCCAACCCAGCGCGATCATGTCGTACCTCGTCGGCCTGCGCTACATGACCGTCGGCGACGGTTTTCTGTATCACAGCGAAGGAACGGTTGTCGTGAACGACCAATCATACCTCACCAGCGCCGATTACAACGTGCAAACGCAAAACGACCTGTTCGGCTTGCAGTTCGGCGCCGAAATGCTCTTCCGCCGTTGTAAATGGAATTGGGCCATCCGCTCGAAAGTCGGCGCTTACGTCAATTTCTCGGATTGCAAACAGTACATTGCCAATCAGGTTACCGAGGGCTATCCCTTAAGCGACGTCAGGTTCAACGAGGACCTCCGGGCCCGCCGGCAGCAGGCGGCGTTCATCGGCGAAGTCGGATTCTCGGCCTCGTACAAGTTCAAGCCGAACCTCACCGGCCGGGCCGCCTACGACTTCATGTGGATCACGGGCATTGCGCTGGCTCCGGAGCAGGTGGAATGGGTCTATGTGCCCGTGGCCCGGGACAACGCCAACGGCAACATCTACGCGCACGGCGTGACGCTGGAATTGGAGTGGTCCTGGTAGCGGAGTCCGGTCCGGACCATCCGGCGCCCCGGCCGCTCCGCCGCGGGGAAGATTTTCTTCAGGGAGCGGAATAATTCGGCTGGGACCGGATTTCTCCGAGGAACGCGAGGATGTTTTCCAGCGGCACGTCGTCGATCACGGCGTTCGAGGGGCCGAAAAGGTAACTTCCCGCGCCGCCCAGTTCCAGTAAGCGCCGGGTCGCGGCGCGGACCTCTGGGGGACTCCCCCGGGGCAGCGTGTGTTGCGTCGAGAAGCCGCCGTGAAAGCTGAGCCGTCCACGGTAACGGGGGAGAAGTTCCGCGACGTTCATCACTTCCGGCTGGAAGGGATTGACGCAATGGACGCCCAGCGCGATCAGGTCCTCGAACAGCTCGTCCACGTCGCCGCAGGAGTGCAACAGCACGAATTTATCCGCCGCGCGGACCGCCCGGCACATCCGCGCAAACGGCGGGGCGAGGAACTCCCGCCAGAGGCGCTGCCCCATCAGCAACCCCCGTTGTTGCCCCCAGTCGTCGCCGAAGTACACCGCGTCGAGATCGAACCGCTTCAACGCCTCGCGGGCCAATTGCACGTTCCAATCGGCAATCGCGTCGAGCAATTCTTGAACGAATCCGGGGTGGTCGTAAAAATCGGCCATCAGGTTCGTTAGCCCCCGGAGCGACGCGGCGCGCTCGAAGAGGCTATGGCTGATGCAGAAGACGGTGAAGCTGTCCGCGCGCCGCTGCAATAACGCCGGAATGGACTGAAAAAAACGCGGATCCCGCGGATCGGGCCATCCATAATTGGCCAGCGTCGGTTCGGGCAACGCGCAGCCTTCGACGACGCCGATCTCCTTCGACTCCCGCCGGTTCCAGACCACGCCGAAGGGATCGCGCACGCGGCCGTTTCCCAAGTCTTCAAAATATTCGACTGCCCCGCGGGTCAAGACGTGGTTCAGAAAGAGAACGTGATTATCGACCACGGCATGGAGATCGTCGTTGCCGAAGTGCTCGCAGACCTTTTGCCGCGCACCTTGGGTGAAGGCGCACGCCCAGGGCACGTAAGGCGGGCGCCTTCCTTCCAAAACGGTTCTAACAACGTCGCGTTTCAGCACGGGAGTGTCAGGTTGTTCAAGTTACATCCAATAGCCGGCGGCTAACAGCCTTAGGTTTACCCACAATTTTGATATTCAAAAATTGACGCAGATTCAATCATCGCTTGGAGT
>JAFGPV010000137.1 GCA_016936015.1 Pirellulales bacterium | reverse complement strand
GGTTACGGTTTCCTTGTGGAAAAAGAAACATAACCACTGGAGTCCCTTGCGCTTAGATCAATTTAATTTCAGGACACCCTCAGTTATCTGAGAAGACCCCTGGATACAGCCGTGATTTGAAGGGCGTATTCAGGGACAGGGCGTATCCTCTTTCCGCCGGATGACCTGGATACAGCCGTGATTTGAAGGGCGTATTCAGGACTGTCCATTTACCATCAATAGCCGACTGTCCTGGATACAGCCGTGATTTGAAGGGCGTATTCAGGGCAAACCAATCGTCACCATCTTCCTTTGGCCCTGGATACAGCCGTGATTTGAAGGGCGTATTCAGGAACAGATCGAAGCTTTGATTCAAAGTGAAGCCTGGATACAGCCGTGATTTGAAGGGCGTATTCAGGGCGAAACCGAATCGTTGCGCCGCGGGCTGCCCTGGATACAGCCGTGATTTGAAGGGCGTATTCAGGTTCTCCAAGTTTGTGCCCCTTCATCTTGCCCCTGGATACAGCCGTGATTTGAAGGGCGTATTCAGGGCGACGACGTCATCCTCAAAGGCTGGCACACCTGGATACAGCCGTGATTTGAAGGGCGTATTCAGGGTCGGTTATTACATTCTCCACGTGAGGAGTCCTGGATACAGCCGTGATTTGAAGGGCGTATTCAGGTGTAGTCACCTTTCACTTAACAGTCGCGCACCTGGATACAGCCGTGATTTGAAGGGCGTATTCAGGCAAACGTATCAACCTGGCTTCCTTCAACTCCCTGGATACAGCCGTGATTTGAAGGGCGTATTCAGGAACTCGCTTACCGCTCTGGAATGGTCGACACCTGGATACAGCCGTGATTTGAAGGGCGTATTCAGGAACTGATTCTTGGTGGCCAATTATTGATCGCCTGGATACAGCCGTGATTTGAAGGGCGTATTCAGGTGGGGGATTACCTTGGGCAACTACCTGGACCCTGGATACAGCCGTGATTTGAAGGGCGTATTCAGGGTAGTCATTGATATGAAAAAAATCGCAAACCTGGATACAGCCGTGATTTGAAGGGCGTATTCAGGACCCTCCGAGATTTCGTATCGTCGCATTGACCTGGATACAGCCGTGATTTGAAGGGCGTATTCAGGGTTGCAGCACGGGTATTGAATACTCTCCAACCTGGATACAGCCGTGATTTGAAGGGCGTATTCAGGAGTACGTCAAGGATCAGACTGAGGCCATCTCCTGGATACAGCCGTGATTTGAAGGGCGTATTCAGGGGCCGAGAAATTCAAGAAGCTGCTAACACCCCTGGATACAGCCGTGATTTGAAGGGCGTATTCAGGTCTTTCACGCAACCGCGGCCTCGCTGCCGCCCTGGATACAGCCGTGATTTGAAGGGCGTATTCAGGGTGTCAAGACCTCAGCACGGCCGGGCGAGGCCTGGATACAGCCGTGATTTGAAGGGCGTATTCAGGGTCATATCGGCGTTGTCCCGAGAAACCGCACCTGGATACAGCCGTGATTTGAAGGGCGTATTCAGGGCCCGAGAGCGCGGAGAACTCTCCGGTCAACCTGGATACAGCCGTGATTTGAAGGGCGTATTCAGGATCGGAACAAAGGGCGCAAGGTTCGCCTCACCTGGATACAGCCGTGATTTGAAGGGCGTATTCAGGACGCAAACCATTCTTCTCGATATCGGTCTTCCTGGATACAGCCGTGATTTGAAGGGCGTATTCAGGGATCGTCTCAAACCTAATCGTGTCGCCGCCCCTGGATACAGCCGTGATTTGAAGGGCGTATTCAGGTTTTGCCAGTTTGGATACGCCTGTTCACCCCCTGGATACAGCCGTGATTTGAAGGGCGTATTCAGGGGGCACAACGTGGGTCACGGCCAGGGAGAACCTGGATACAGCCGTGATTTGAAGGGCGTATTCAGGGGTTCCTGTGCGGGCGTCATCAGCTTGTGTCCTGGATACAGCCGTGATTTGAAGGGCGTATTCAGGACAATACGGGTGGTGCGATCGTCTCCATGCCCTGGATACAGCCGTGATTTGAAGGGCGTATTCAGGGGTTCCTCTTCTGGCGTCATCAGCCTGGTACCTGGATACAGCCGTGATTTGAAGGGCGTATTAAGGTCCCCATACGTTACTGGTGTGCTATATTGACCTGGATACAGCCGTGATTTGAAGGGCGTATTCAGGCATGCTGCTTGGGTGGAATGGGTACAGCACCCTGGATACAGCCGTGATTTGAAGGGCGTATTCAGGGAACTTGCGGTAACGCCGGCCGAGGGTTCACTGGATACAGCCGTGATTTGAAGGGCGTATTCAGGGTAAAGTGTCGCTTGACTGTAATCACGCAGCCTGGATACAGCCGTGATTTGAAGGGCGTATTCAGGTAAGCACGCCGAATGGTTCACAGTATGGGTCCTGGATACAGCCGTGATTTGAAGGGCGTATTCAGGAAACGCTTACCTACTGGGTAAGCAAAGAACATTAGATTATTACTATCTTTGATTCAGATTTTCTGGGGTGCATGTGAAAATGGCAATTCTAACCGCCAACCGATGCTGAACCATGGGTCTATTACCACGGACGCGGGCAAGGATCTTGAACGATCCTTTTGAGCATTGGCATTTTAGGATTTTTTTCAACACGGCCATTGATGGCCGTTGCCGCCGGGAGCAGGGAACGGGGGGAGCGCGGGACTCGTCAGGCGCTCCAATCCATGCTGAAGCATGGGCCTATTACCACGGATGTGGGCAAGGATCGTGAACGATCCTAAAAGAATTGGCATTCCCTTAGGAACGAGACTCGGTGCCCGGGGCTCTTGGTTGCCTTTTCACGCCGCGAGATCCACGCCCACCGCCTCCGGATGGGAGTGGATCGTGGAGAATTTTTCGAGCCAACCGAGCCGGTTGATCAGCGGGGCGAGGATTTCTTGCTGGGAGGCGGCGTCGTCCGAGGAATTCCGTTGCCTTTGAATCTGGCCGATCTTGTCGTTGTAGAAATCCAGGAGATTGACGGTCTCGTTGGAGTCGAACCGCGCGCTCTCCAGATCGAGACGGATGGCGGAGAGTTCCTGGATTTCCTTTTCCGAGAGCACGCCGGCCTGAGAGAGTTCTTTCAGCATCTGTGAGAATTCCTCGGGCGTGATTTTCGTCACGTCGTACTTCTTCAGGATCTCGGCCAGGACCTTCCGCGAGGCGGTCGCCGACACGGCGGCCTCCGGCGCGGACGCGGCCTGGGACGCGGCCGAAGCCGCCGTCTCGGCCTTTTTTCCCAACGAGAGCGTGTCGGTAAAACTGTTGATAATGCTGCTGATTTGCATGGCCGTCACCCGAAAAGCCGCGAAGTTGATGGGCCTCAGTAGGGTGCGTGAAACGCACCTAAAAAACTGGTGGCGGTGCGTTTCACGCACCCTACTTGCCTTGGCGATTACCATATCGGATGTAAGTCGCGCCGTCTGAAGTATTTATCTTCTCGGCCCGCTAAGAAAAGCAAAAATCCTTTGATGACGGAATGGCGGTTGCTCGCCTGAACATACGCAGATTCTTTTTCTTCTCCATCTTTGCGAGAGCACGGGGAGTTCCAAAACGCCAAGGGTCAATCCCCCTTGCTCGAAACACCAAAGGTCCCCTAAAATACCAACTTGCGTTAAGAACGCCGCGCAAGTGGTTGCCGTCGTTCGATTTGCAATTTGAGATTTGAGATAAATCAGAAACGTATCGGGGCCGAGGACGGCCCGGCTTACTGAATCCTGAACCCTGAACCCTTCTGCCTTGCCCATGCGTTGGACCCAAACCTTTATCCCCACAATGAAAGAGACGCCCGAGGGGGCGGAAATTCCCAGTCACGTGCTGATGCTCCGGGCCGGCCTGATTAACCAGGTGATGGCCGGGGCCTACACCTACCTGCCGCTGGGACTGCGGTCGCTGCGGAAGGCGGAGCGGATCGTCCGCGAGGAGATGGACGCCGCGGGGGCCGTCGAACTGGCCATGCCCGCCATGTCGCCCCAGCACCTCTGGGAACAGACCGGCCGGGTGGCGGCCTTCGGCGACGTGCTGGTGCAGACCACGCTTCGGCGGAAGGACCGCAAGGTGTCGGTGGTCTTCGGTCCGACGCACGAGGAGATCGTCACCACGCTGGCCTTGCACCACATTTCCAGTTACCGGCAACTACCGGTCATCTTGTATCAGATCACCCAGAAATTCCGCAACGAGGAGCGGCCGCGGTTCGGCGTGCTTCGGACCAGCGAGTTCCTGATGAAGGACGCCTACAGCTTCAACGCCTCGTTGGAATCGCTCAATGCGAGTTACGAGGCGATGTACGCCGCCTACTGCCGGATCTTCGAACGCTGCGGGCTGACCTACCTGGCCGTCGAGGCCGAGAGCGGGCCGATCGGCGGGGACGCCAGCCATGAGTTCATGGCCCCGGCCGACAACGGCGAAGACACCGTGCTGCACTGCCCGGCCTGCGGCTACGCCGCCAATCAGGAAAAGGCCGAGATCGGCGCCCGCGATTTCGTCCCTCCCAAAATCCCTCTCCACGAACTTCGCAAAGTCGATACGCCCGGCGCCTCGACCATCGAGCAGGTTAGCAATTTCTTGAAGTGCAAGCCGGAGGATCTGATTAAGACCCTGATTTACGTGGCCGACGGCCGGCCGATCGCCGTGTTGCTCCGCGGCCAGCACGAGGCCAACGAGGGGAAGATCCGCCGCGCGGTGGGGGCCGGCAGTGTGGAACTGGCCCCGCCGGAGGTGATCGAAAAGGTGACCGGCGCCCCGGTCGGTTTCGCCGGCCCGGTGGGGATGAAGGAGAAGATCCCCCTCTGGGCCGACCGCGATGTGCAGAAGATCATCAACGGCGTGACGGGGGCCAACGCGGCGGAGGCCCACCTGACGGGCGTGAACCTCGGCCGCGACTTCACCCCCGACCACTTCGCCGATCTCCGCAACGCCCTGGACGGCGATCCCTGCCCGCGGTGCAGCAGCACGCTTCGCCTGCGGCACGCCATCGAGATCGGCCACGTCTTCAAGCTGGGAACCAAGTACACCGACGCGCTCGGCGCCAAGTTCCTCGACGCCAACGAAAAGCTCCTGCCGATCATCATGGGCTGCTACGGCATCGGGGTGAACCGGATCCTGGCCGCCCTGATCGAGACGAGCCACGATGAGAACGGCATTCTCTGGCCGATGACGCTGGCTCCCTACGAGGTCGTGGTGATCCCCGTCAAGGTGCCTGACGAAAAACTGATGGCCGCGGCCGTGAAACTCCACGACGAGCTGGCCGCGCAAGGCGTCGAGGTTCTGCTGGACGACCGCGACCACCGCGCCGGCGTGAAGTTCAAGGACGCCGACCTGATCGGCGTGCCGCTACGGATCGTCGTCGGGGACCGCGGCTTGAAGGAGGGCAAACTGGAGGCCAAATGGCGGTGGGAGAAAGACTCCAAGCTGATCGACCTCGCCGCGGCCGCCGAGACCATTGCCGACCAGATCCGCCAGGAGCGCCTCGACAACGCCCGCTTCCGCGGCCGCGGAAAGTGTTAGTCCCCTCTCCCCATGGGAGAGGGTTAGGGTGAGGGCGACATTGTATTCACCAGAAAAAGAGCTTCGACCATGACCTCCAAAGAATTCTTTCAATCCGTCGTGGGCGGCCGGGCCGACGTTCTGCAAATGCTCCTGGACGTGCTGCGCGAGACCCACACGCCGTATTGCGTCATCGGCGGACTGGCGGTCAACGCCTATGCCGAGCCGGTGGTCAGCCTCGACCTGGACCTCGTCGTCGTTGCAAAAAACATCGAAGCCGTCTGCCTCCGGCTGGAACATGACGGCTTTCGCGTCGAGCGTTTCCCGCACAGCATCAATCTCACTCATCCGCAATCCGATCTGCGGATCCAAATCCAGACCGATCCGCGTTACCAGTCATTCTTACAGAATGCGGCGGAAAAAACCGTCTTAAGTTACAAAATGCTTGTCGCCCGAAAGGAAGACGTGCTCCGCGGCAAACTCTGGGCCTATCAGGACGACACCCGCCGGAAGAGCAAACGCCAAAAAGACCTCGCCGACGTGCTGCGGCTGATCGAGGCCTTTCCCGACCTGAAAACCCTACTACCCGATAATGTAAAGATCGAATAACGATTTCGTCTCCTGCCTATCTCTATGGAACTCCTGCTGGCCGTTCTGACGGGTTTCTTCCTCTGGCTGTGGATGTACGACGGCTCCCGCCGCGCGGTCGCCCGGTCGCGGGCCGAGGCGGGCAGGCTGCACCTCAAGGCCGGCCGGAAGGGATACCGCCATCGGTATTTCATCTATGGGATCTTATTGACTCTGTTGTTTTTTCAACTGGGGATGCAGTTCTGGTTGCACGGAAAAATGGGAATCGATAATCTCATCATTATCCAATTCCATCTGGCGCTCTTCACGTGTGTTCTTCTCCTGAGCATTTTCCCCCCGCCGTATTATTGGTTCGCCTTTGAAGTGCATGAGAAGGGCCTGGTGGCCCGGGGCCTGTTCGTTCCCTGGAACGAAGTCCGCTATGCTCTGCGTTATTCTGCCGAGGAGTTTATTTCATGGAGTTCCCGGAAAGGGCGCTGGGAAATTCAGTTCCGGGATTTTTCGAGGACCTATTACGTTTCCCACTCGCAACGGGACGCCGTCATGGCGGCCTTGGGGCGGTTTGTCGAAGTCCGCGACGAAAACGGAGCGGTGCTGGCCGCTCCGCCGCCAAAGAGCGAAATGCCCGACGGAGGACCACCTCGACTTACCCTCCGTCGGACCCGCTTCCAATTCGACCTCCGCTCCATGCTCCTGTTCCTGGTCTTCGCCTCGACCGTCAGCGGCATCGTGGGCATCCAGTTTCACCGCTGGGACCGGCAGCGGAAGGCCCTCGAGACGTTGGACGTCTTCAAGCCGAGAATTAGTTGGCTGACCGCCAACGTCTGGCAGCTCGACTTTTCGCAATCCGCCCGCAAGCCTTCCGACGAAGACCTGGCCGCCCTGGAGCAATTCCCCCGCTTGCAGTGGCTGGATCTCACGGGCGCCCCGGTCACCGACGCCGGAATTAAACACATCACGGCGCTAAAGAACCTGAAATTCGTCAACCTGACCAATACCCAAGTCACGAAACAAGGCTACCAGAGACTACAACAGGCCCTGCCGGAGGCCTGCATCTCGTGGATGCCCCCGAATCCGCCGCCCCTGATCATCATGCCGGCCAATCCCCCGCCCCCTCCCTCGCCGCGGTAGACTATGGAGCCGCGAAAAAATAAACCGATCAAATTAAAAACAACTTTCCGCACGAAAGAACGCTGATTTACACTAATCTTCACTGATTATTAGGGGAGATTAGCGGAGATTAGTGTTCCTAAAAAATTAGTCAACTTATTCTGACGCGGTTTCCATGGAACTTCTCCTCATCATTCTGACGGGCTTCTTCTTGTGGCTGTGGATCTACGACAGCTCCCGCCGGGCCTTCGCCCAATCCCGGACCGAGGCGGGCGAACTGATCTTCTCGGCCGCGCAAAAAATGTACGAAATCCGCTATCTTTCCGCGGTGCTTTACCTGTTTTTGTTTGGAATGGAACTATGGATTTCGGGAACAGACTCCGATTTCGAGAAATCATTATTAATGACTTTCTTTTTCTGGTTTATTCTCATCAGTATTTTTCCTCCGTTATATTTCGCCGTTGCTTACGAAATCCGCGAGAAGGGTCTGGTCGCCCGGGGACTTTTCGCGCCTTGGAGCGAAATCGGATATTGCCTGTGCTATACCGAAAATAAGTTTTTTTCGTGGCGAAACAACGCAGGTCGCCTTCAGTTTTGTTTCCATGATTTCAAGAAAAACTTCTACGTTGCCCCCGGGCGGAAAGAAGAGGCCGTGGTGGCATTGCGTCGTTTCGTCGAGGTTCGCTACGAAGATGGAACCGTCTTGCCGCCCCTGCCCGAAAGCAACGTAACGCCGACCGACGCCGGCCCGCCGCTCCCCCTGCGGCGTACCCAATTCCAATTCGATCTCCGCTCACTGCTCCTGTTCCTGGTCTTTGCGTCCGCCCTGAGCAGTTTGGCGGGCGTCCACTATCACCGCTGGGATCGGCAACAACAGGCCTTGGAGTCGTTGCGGGTTTTCAAGCCAAAAATCGATCAACTATTCAGCGGGGTCTGGGAAATCGACTTCTCAAAATCTTCTCGCAAGCCTTCTGATGACGACCTGAGCAAATTGGAGCAAATCCCCAGCCTGCGGCGCTTAAATCTCTCGGGCGCCCCGATCACCGACGCCGGCCTTCAACACTTAGAAGGCCTGAAGAATCTCCACTTCCTCGACTTAACGGGAACTCGGATCACGAAATCGGGCTATCAAAGACTCCAAAAAGCCCTGCCCGACGCCCGCATTTCCTGGAAGCCCCCGGACCCGCCACCCCCGCCGCTTGCTCCACCTGCTCCCGGATGATGTGTGTCGAGAAAGCCAAGGCTCTCAATGCGGCGGCAGCGACCCCTGCATGATCGAACGCAGCGCCTGATTGACCGCCTCGTCGGTCGGAAACGCCGATCTCACGTCGGGCGCCAGAAGGGCAAGATTCGTGCCGCCCTGATACTTCTTCAAATACTTGCCCCGAATCCCTCCCGTCAACTCCGAGGGATCATACTCAGGTCGGAGATCGTCGGTTTCTTCCGGACGGTGTTTATCCTTCTTCATAAAATATTCGCTCTTTTCGTGTGGCCTGTCGTGCGCTGATAATACGCAGGCGATCCTTCCGATCCGTATGCGACACCACGAGCAGGCGACCTTCATGGGAATGCCCAAAGGTCAAAAACCGGTCTTCCTCCTCGGAATGGTCGGGATCAAAAACCGTTATCGCCAAGGGATCGCCAAAGATCGTAGCTGCTTCCGAAAAAGAAACATCGTGCCTCGCTAAATTCCTGACGGCTTTCTGGAAATCCCACTCGAATTCCATTAAAATATCATACCCCCTTCTTCGGGTAAAAACAAGCGCAGATGCGGCATCTTGCCGCATCAAGAATACTCTCTCCGCGGAAAGCGGCAGGATGCCGCTTCTACGTGACGGCTCAGGACGGCTTGAGCAGTTCCTCGACCGGTTTCATCTCGCTCGGTTTCAACCGCGGGCCGACCAACTGGCAATAGAGGTCCCAGGTTACGTTCCGCGCCAACGCGTCGAAATGGCAGAACAGTGCGCTGGCCGGCCCCTCCGCCTGGAACACGCCAGGGGCCTTTTCGCGCCGGACGTTGGCGATGCGGGCCTTGTCGCAGGGATGCGTGTCGAATAAACCGGTCCGGCTCTGCTCCGCCGCCGTCTCGATCTCCTGCCGAACTTCCGGGGGCATCCGGTCGTGGAGAAAGGTCGTCAGCCGGGAGAGATTGTCCGGATAACAACCCTCTTGTAAGAACTCGAGAACCTTGATCTGTGCGAATTGGTAAGCGCTGCCCAGCATTTGCATCCGCATGCAGGTCGATGCAAAAGTCTCCGACCCCACCACGCGGGCTTCGTAGCGGTCCGCGTCGTATTCCCTCTGCCGCAACAGAATGCAACTGATCGCGTGACCGAGGACCATCAGCACCCACAGGATCCCCCGCGAGAGCCACACGAAGAGCATGCTCAGGGCCAGCACCCAGCCGATCCGGAAATCGACCTGCTCGGTGGTTTCCGCCAGCCAGACGTCCCACGTGTCCCGTTGGTAGACCAGGCGGGCGAACCAAGCGTTGATCGAGCCGATGATATAGCTGAGACGTGTTCCCGTGCCTTGGCTGAAATGCCCGAATTCGTGAGCCAGCACTCCCACAAGCTGCCGGAGCGACAAGCCGGCGGCCAAGGGAATCCCGATGGTCAGCACGAAGTCGTTGCCCAACATGCTCCAGAAACCCCGGCGGTAACCGGCAAAGGCATTGAATTGGTAATCCACGTCGATCCGCTTCGGGTGCGGCGCGCCGACCAGCTCGCACAGCCGGGCCACTACGGCAAACAGGATCGGCTCGCCCTGGGGCGTGAGCGAGCGCGTGCGGACCTGCTGCGCCGGCCGCGCGAACAGGGGCTTGATCATGAAAAAAACCAGGATCACGCCGCTGACGATCGGCGCCAAGTACGCCCCCAGGATAAAGATCCAGGCCCGGCCGACTCCGTAGGACAACATGCCCGTGTGGTGGACGGCGTGGTAGTAAACGAGCCATCCCGCGGCGGCGATCAGGCCCAGATAGAGCAAGGGCAGGAGGATCATGAAGACCGCGACCAAGGGGAGGGCCAGCAAGTACGCCGGTGATTTCCGCACCGGTTTGATCTCGCCGGCGAGGGCCTCCAGCAGCCTGCGGCGGCGGGTTGCCTCGTCCTCGAACGCTGGCGGGGCGGCCGCGGCCAGCCCCGCCGCCGGATGCTCGGCGGCCGTTCGAGGAACCGCGGCGGCGGAAGGCGGCGATGCGTCCGGCACTCCCTTCGCCTGATTCGCGAGTTCCGGCACCCGGAGTATCGCCCGGCACTTTGGGCACTGACCCCGTTTTCCCGCCAACTCCGCGCGGATTTTCAGGGACGTTCCACATTGCGGGCAACGCGCGGTAACGTGCATTCCCGAGATTCCTGCTGAATTTGGCCCTAAAACGCGGCGCAGAACAATAAAACTCCGGCTGACGCTCGGAAGGAATAGCGGATCTATTATAAAACAAGGCCGGAGATAAAAAAAGCAGATTTCCCCGCACTTCCGACGAACTCCCCAGGTCCCGGTCATTCTGAGCGCAGCGAAGAATCTGCGTTTTCGGGGGGCGATGGAGATCCTTCGCCGACCATCTGTCGATGGTGCCCGTCAGGATGATAATTTTAGCCCGATCGGAAAGCTCTTTTTCAACTGGTCCAAGGCTCCCATAAACTCCTCGAAAACCCAATTGACTTCCGCCGGCCGTTCGAGCGGGGCGAGGTGGGCGGCCTCCGGGATGACGGCCAGCCGGGCGCGGGGAATTTTTTGGGCCATTCCGCGCATTTCGGCCGGCGGCGTCAGGGCATCGTCTTCGCCGACCAGCAGCAGCGTGGGGCAGGCGATCTGCGGCAGATCGGGGGTGGAATCGGGCCGCCGGGCCATCCCGCGGACCGCCGCGGCGAGGGACCGGGGATTGGTCCGAGACATGACCCGCTGCATCGCTTCGACGATCTCCGGCCGATGGGCGAAGGTCGCCGGCGCAAACAGCTTCGCGAGCATCAATTCCACCGTCGTTTCCGCCCCTTCGGCGAGCATGCGCTGGGCCAAGGTCTCTCGATCGGCGGCGCCCGAGGGCGTATCGGCCGCGGAGCGGGTGTCGCAGAGGATCAGGCCCCGGAGCCGGGCGGCGTACTTCCGCCAAAAGGCCAGCGCGATGTAGCCGCCCATCGACAATCCGCCGAGGACCACCGGCTCGCAGATTTTCAGATGATCCAGCAGCCCGGCCAGGTCGTCGGCGAACTGCTCCATCGTCACCGTCCCGTCGGCCGCGCCGCTTTGCCCGAAGCCCCGCAGGTCCGGCGCGATCACCCGGCGGCGGCGGGAGAGCGGGTCGATCTGGCCGTCCCATATCGTGTGATCCAACGGAAAACCGTGCACCAACAGCAGGGGAATCCCCTCTCCCGCGTCGCAATAAGCCAAGGGATGATCGTTGATGACCGCCGTTTGCATGGATTTGTCAGGCATGGCGTCTTAAGATGAAGTTCTTAAAATCGCTCCAACGCCCGGGGATGGCAATCCCCGGGGTGTAAAATCCAGCACGTTACCCCCGCGATTGCCATTGCGGGGCGTTGGGAAAGGAAACTTGAATCCTCGCGGAACGAATAGCCCGGCTGCTGAAAGCAGCCGTATTCGACGCCGGCTCACTCTTCCTCTTTGACCCATTGCCGGGCCTCGTCGAGCTTCTCGTGGTCGAAGTATTTTATTTTTGCCGTGGTGAATGGTTTGCAGAAGACGGCCATCCCCTTCTGCCACTTGGTTTCGCCGACGATCGCCAGCCGCTGGATGTCGCGCCAGTGGTGGAGGTCGAACTTCAGGTCCTCCCACAACGCGCCGGCCGTCCAGCCGTGGAAGTCGTGCATCCGAAAAACCATCACCAGCTTGCCCTGCTCCTGGATCTGTTTCTCGACCGCCGGCACAAACTGCTCGTACATCTCCTTGGTGAGCTTGCCGGTCATCGTGATTTCTAGGTAATTGCCTTCCGCCTGCAACTGAATCGAGTCGTCCATTGCGGGTCTCCTTACGCCGGCCCGTGCACGAGCACACGGGCAACACTGGGAAAAACCGTCAGGGCTCCCCGCGAGCCCCGATCCCACCGGAATTATCTGTACGGAACAGGAGATTGTCAATGGTGTCCGAGGGGGCGCTCCTTCAAATTCGTTCCCGTGCGGAAGGTCGGAAAAATGGGTGCCATGCCTACGCTGGCTTCGGCATGACACCCGACTTTCCGCACCAGGAAACTCTCTCTTGGGCGCTATTGTTCGGTGAAGAAGCTGCCGGTGCTGTCCTTGTTGTTCCGGGTGCACAGCGCCTTGTAGATGTCCATGTCGATTTCTTCCGGGATCAGCCGCACTGAGCCGTCCGCCGAAAGGAAGTTCGTGCCGGTCGGGTGCATGCTGCTGAAATTGTGGAAGTAATGCTCCGGCTCCAGTTCGGAGTTCGGCGGGAAGGCGGCGATGCCGCAGATCCGGGCCGGCGCGTGCTCGCCGCCGGTGACCACGCCTACCCACGTGGAGGGCGCCTTCTTCGAGCACCGCTCGCCGACGAGGAACGTCTGGCTCGTCCCGTCGCGGATGTCCTTGATCCGCACTTCGCTGTTGAGGAAGAACGTCCCGTCGCCTTCGCACGAATCTGCGGTCACTACTTCATGGAAATCCTCGGTGCCGAACACGCCGAGGTAATTGTTGGTGGCCAGTTCCACGGGCGTAAAGCCGCCGGCGCCTACGATCGGCCCGCCCCCTTGCAGAAGGAAGGTTTTCCGGCCGACGTCCGTGGGGCAGCGGTAGCCGGCGATGGCCGTCACGCGGGCCAGCGCGTTGGCCGGATCGGTGATCGGCAGATCGAAATGGATCGACCCTTTGTGCAGCGCGGCCTGTTCCATCTGAGGAAGAATCCGGGCGGACCAGCCCCAACCCGGCACGCCGAACCAATGCGGCTTGCCCGTCGCCGGATCGTAGGCGGTCCACCCGGCTGGCAATTTCTTGTTCACGTCGTGGTATAGAAGCAGCGCCACGCCGATCTGCCTCATGTTGTTGGTGCACGACGCCCGCCGCGCCGCCTCCCGGGCCGCCTGCACCGCCGGCAGCAGCAACGCAATTAAAATGCCAATGATGGCGATCACCACCAGCAGTTCCACAAGGGTAAAGGCTTTATATTGAGACATATGAAAATCCCTGTATAAATTCAAAGCGAGAATGAATATCGGTTTGATCAAGGCATGTTCGTTGTTTAGCCCGGTCGCTTGCGACCGGCGTTATGGTCGACGCTTCACAACCTTGACCATTTGAAACACAAGACATACAGAACGCGCTGTTCGAACATCGATAGCCGCACTCCGATCCTCGACCGATGATCAACGACCGACGCCCAGGTGCAGCAAATCAGGAAATCCAGAGAGCGGCCGGCGGCCCACGCGATTGATAGGCCGAGGGAGATTCCCAAAAGAAGATCGGCGGCAGCGCAAGGCACTGCGTGTACAGCAGCCGCGGTTCACACCCGCAGTCGCCGACAATTTGCAGGTTTTTTGCCTGGGAGAAATACTGGCAGAGCGGGCAGCTCTCGCAGGAGACTTGCTCGTCGCGGTCCGCGGCGCACCATGCGGGTTGGTCGGCGTGCAATCCGGCGGCCGTCGCGGCGTGAACGTGGCAGCATCCTTCCCCGTGATGCCGTGCCGTGCACGAATGCCCCATGCCCGGCAAGAAGTGCAGCGCCTCGCCCGTCACGGTGATGATCGAGAAGAGGGCTAAAAACCCCCATCCGCGAATAGGCCGCTTCTTCAACACCGGCGGTCACCTTCCACGATCGAGACTTGATAAAGCCCGCATAATTAGAACTATTATCCCAATTATTAAAGACATAGTCAAGTGATTTTTAATAGCTTTTCATTCTCGTGAACCGCCAATTCCACCTCCGTCTCCCTCCATTCCGGTCGCTTGTGTACGATTTCGATGCGGCATAAAATGAACGGGGAACAACGGCCAGGAAGGCGGGAGGGAAAACCATGAGTGATCTCCACGAGGAATGCGGCGTGGCGGCGGTCTACCACCTGCCAGGGAGGTCGGCCAATTCGCTCTCTCCCGAGCAGGGGCCCGACGAGGTCTCCCGGCTTATTCCCCGGATGTTGCTGGACATCCAGAACCGAGGCCAACTGGCCGCGGGGATGACGACGTTCAATCCCCTGCGCAACCAGTTGATCGACACCCACAAGAACGTCGGCAGCGTCAGCGAGGTCTTCCGGCTCAGCCACCGCCGCGAGTTCGAGGGGGTGATGCGGGAATACGTCGGCCCGGCGGCGATCGGGCACGTCCGCTACGCCACCTGCGGACTGGACGACCGCAGCTACGCCCAGCCCTTCGAGCGGCACCACATCAAAAAGCACAAGTGGTTTAGTTTTGCCTTCAACGGCCAGTTGGCCAATTACCTGGAACTCCGCAAGGAGCTGCTCGACAACGACGACAACCACCTCGCCCGGGAAACCGACACCGAAGTCATCATGCACCAGATCAGCCAGGCCCTCTCCTCCGAGCGGCCCGTGCCGGTGCTCCAGGTCTTCCGGCAACTGGCCCATAAGTTTGACGGGGCGTACAGCCTGGTGTTTCTCGACGCCTTGGGGAACATGGGCGTAGTGCGGGATCCCCTGGGGATCAAGCCCCTCTGCTACGCCTTCGACGGCGCGCTGTTTGCTGCCGCCAGCGAGAGCGTCGCCCTGTTGAACATCGGATTCCCGGCGGAGCGGATCAAGCCGGTGCCGCCGGGCTACGCCGTTGTCATTGCCGACGGGGAGTTCTCGATCCAACCGTTCACCCAAAATCCGGGCCACGCCCATTGCTTCTTCGAATGGATCTATTTCGCCAACGTCGCCAGCACCATCGACGGGCGGAGCGTGTACCTGGCCCGCAAGGCCCTCGGGACGGAACTGGCTCGCCTTGAACGGCTTCCCCTGGACGAGGACGCCGTCGTGGTCCCCGTCCCGGATACCAGCAAGGCCGCCGCCGACGCCATGGCCTACGAGCTGAAAATCCCCTGCGTTGAAGGGCTAATCCGCAACCGCTACAGCGGCCGGACCTTTATCGAAGGCCGGCTCGACCGGCGGCGGAAGGCCGAAACCAAATTCACCCCGCTCCGCGAAGTGCTCGAGGGCAAACGGCTCTTCCTGGTCGAGGACTCCATCGTCCGGGGAACTACCTTGCGGGTGCTGCTCGAGCGGATCCGTAGCCTCGGCCGGCCCCGGGAGATCCACGTCCGGGTGGCCTGTCCGCCGATCATCTCCCCCTGCTT
This sequence comes from Pirellulales bacterium, assembly GCA_016936015.1. Lineage (GTDB taxonomy): Bacteria > Planctomycetota > Planctomycetia > Pirellulales > Thermoguttaceae > JAFGPV01. The sequence goes on along the minus strand of JAFGPV010000137.1, from coordinate 29,880 downwards.
CTACGGCATCGACATGTCCACCGTCAGCGAGTTGTACGCCCCGAAATTCCTCCAGGGCGGCCCGCTGACCGCCGACATCGAGGCCGAAATGGCCGCCGAAATGGGCGCCGACACCCTCCGCTATCTCCCCATCGAGTCCGTCGCCCGAGCGATCGGACTGGACGCTTCCGACCTCTGCCGGGCGTGCATCACCGGCGAGTATCCCACTCCCTTCGGCCGGAAACTGGCCCAGATCGCCGTGGAAAACTTCCGCAAGAAAATCGACGGCCGGACCTATGATTTATCCGTAGGCGGCAGGCCGTAGTCTGAACGTGATAGCAAGGGCCGGCCCTTCCTGCCGTTCAGCGGGGGATAAAAATGGCCCGCTTTTGAGGCGGTTTTTGGGCTTTCGGCGAAGCAAGGACCGCATAAATCGCCAGGAGCAAGGCGAGGATGGTGAAGATTTTCCACGTCCAGTTCCAGGTGGTCATCTCGGGAGAATAGCGATAATACGCCACCGTGGCGATGATGCATAACAACAAACCGGATACCGTGCAGGGAACCGGAAAGAACTTCACGAAGACGCCGAAGACGATCAGGGCGATTCCCAAGGCGGCCGAGCCGCCGAGCACGATGGTAAAATGGCGCGTCAGCGTGGCCTGGTACTGGGCCGGCGAATCGGGATCGTAGGGTATGCCCGACTTCTCGAATTCGGCAACTTTTTCTTGGACCAGGCGTTGGGCGTCGCTCTCGATCTGAGTGAATAAAGCCCCGTTAATCCCCAGCCAGAGAATTCCCGTCGCAATCAAGATCCATCTGGCCAAGCCAAGTTCTTTTTCTCTTGCCGCCGGCACCGGTCTGCGGGGAGGGGCGACGGAAGCGGGAGGATTTTTCGGGGGAGAAGGTCCCGGGGGAGTTTCGGTTGGCATGTCGGCCTCGCAGAAAGAAGGCGGAAAGAAAACCTAAAATTTCCCTCCATTTTGATCCGGCCGTGAGGGGGAGTCAATAACCCCGGATCGGGATTTTCATGCGTTGTTAATGCACCACGATCCTGTCCTTCGGGGGTTCGTCAAAATATTTTTCCGATTCTCAGCAGGTCAGATGGGCCAGCAGGGCCTTGCGCTGCTTCGACTTGTTGTAGCCCTCGATCGCCTTGGCGGCGGGGTGGATTTCCAGCCGGATCGAGCGATGGGCGAGATAGCGGCGGGCCTCGTCGGTCAGCTCGACCAGGCCCGACTTGCCCGCGGCCACGAAGAGGACCTCCGGACCGCCCTTGCAAACTTTTTCCAGCTCCGCCGCGCCGACGACGTGTTTCGAGCCGGCGGCCTCCGCGTCCTGCGGCACTCTGCGTTTTTTCACCTTGCCGCTGACGGGGATGTAGACGTCGTGGGTGTAGCTCTTGCGGGCGACGGTGATTTCACCGAAGCGGTAGCGGGTGATCTGGGGGTATTTCGGCTGGATGCGGAACCGCTTCTTGAAGGGATTCCGGCCGACGAGTCGGCGGGCGGCGGCCACCGCGCCTAGGACCACGGCGTCGTCGCCCAGCGCGGAGACGAGGATCTTGCCGCCGTCGCGGGCGCCGGCCAGCGGGTCCTGGCCGACGATGTTCTCGATGATCGGCATGATGTAATCGCTGCACGCCATGATCACGCCGCCGCCGAGGACCAGGACCTCGGGATCGATCAGGTGCCGGACGTTCAGGCAGGCGTAGCCCAGGAACTCGGAGGCCCGGCGGACGACCTCGGTGACCAGTTCGTCCTGCACCTCGAGCGCCTTGCGGATCATCCCGCTGCGGATCACGTCGAGGTTGCCGCCGGTCAGTTCGGTGATGACGCTCGTGCGACCGGCGACCACCTGCTGGCGGAGGTCGCGTTCGATGGCGGTGCGGCTGGCCAGGGCTTCGAGGCAGCCGTGGTTCCCACAGCCGCACCGCGGCCCGCCGGGCTGCATGATCATGTGGCCGATCTCGCCGGCCGACTCGCGGTCGCCCCGCCACAGCTTCCCCTTGAGCACCAGGCCGCTGCCGATGCCGGTCCCCACGCAGATGTACAGGGCGCTCTTGGACTTCCGGGCGGAGCCGAGCCAGGCCTCGCCCAGCGCCCCGAGGTTGCCGTCGTTGCCCAGAACGATGGGAATTTTATATCGGGCTTCGAGATGGGCGCCCAGGGCGACGCCCGTCAGCCGCATGTTGGGGGCGACGACGACGAATCCCCGGTCGGGATCGACCACGCCGGGCACGGCGATGCCCACGGCCGAGAGGTCGCCGACGTCCACGCCGCCCTTTTTCAGGGCGCCGTCGATCACCTTTTCGATGATCGCCAGGACGACTTCCGGCCCGCCCTCCCGGGGCGTGGCCTGCTTCTCGCGGCAGAGAATCTCGCCCGACTCGCGGACCAGCGAGCCTTGGATCTTCGTCCCCCCGATGTCCACCCCGACGTAGAGCCGCTTGGAGTCTTTTCCGTTGTTCGATTTCATTTGACCTTCAGTCCTTTCAATCCTTTTTCGGCCGGGGGGAAGCGGGGGTTCATCTGCTTGAGGATCTTACAGAGCAGGCGGCTGATGACCAGGTTACGATACCACTTTTTGTCGGCGGGGACAATGTACCACGGGGCGTAGGCGGTGTTGCACAGCGTCAGGGCGTCTTCGTAGGCCCGTTGGTAGTCGTTCCAATATTCCCGTTCGGCGAGGTCGTCTTTGCGGAACTTCCAGCGTTTGGTCTTGTTGTCCAGCCGGCTCTGCAGGCGGCGGCGTTGCTCGTCCTTGCTGATGTGCAGGAAGATTTTCACCAGCGTCGTTCCGCCGTCGACGGCGTTTTTCTCAAAGAAATTGATCCGCTGGTAGCGGGTCTTCCATTCCTGTTTGGGGACCAGGTTGTGGACGCGGACGACCAGCACGTCTTCGTAATGCGAGCGGTTGAAGATGCCGACGTTGCCGCGGCGGGGCATCGCCCGGCCGATCCGCCAGAGGAAGTCGTGGTCCAACTCCTCGAGGCTCGGCTGCTTGAACGAGGTGATCTGGCAGCTCTGCGGATTGAAACCCCGCATCACGTGCCGGATCGTGCCGTCCTTGCCCGCGGTGTCCATGCCTTGCAGGACCAAGAGCAGCGCGCGGCGGTTCTCGGCGTAGAGCCGGTAGCCCAGTTCGTTGAGCGTTTCCAGGTTTTTTTCCAGTTCGGCCCGGGTCTGGGCCTTGTTTTTTATTTTGCCCGTGTCGCCGGGATCGAAGTCTTTCAAACGGATCTTTTTGCCGGGGGAGACGGTCAGGGGCTGGGTCATGGCGATGCTCTCCTTTTATGTGGATCATTGCTACAACATTATAGTTTATGGGGAGGCATTCATGTCGGGGGAGTTGGTCATCAAGATTTGAAAAATGCACGGTCGGGTCCCCAGCCGGGTGGCTTTTCTTGATTTCGATGGAGCGGATGCTCTTCATTCCGCCACCGTCATGGCGGTTCCAGTCGATTTCGTGGTTTCCGATTGCTCCAACGGGGCATTTATTCTCCCAGACCAGGGCAACGCCCTGGAGAAAAGAGAAACGAATGGAACCATGTTCCGGCCCAACGGGCCAATCGTTCGCCTCGGAGAACGGTTGACCCGTTGGGCCGAGTGAATCTTGCCCCCTCTCATTCCCCAGGGCGTTGCCCTGGGCTGGGAGAATGGCAGGGCCTTCGGCCCGCGGATATGGTTGTTTCCGGCACAGCATCGACATGTAAATTCAGTCTATATGAACATGCGTATATTATAGTGAAGCAAGGCGGGAATGCAAGGTCGGTTTTGGGCCACCCCGCGGGTTGCGGGCAAAGCCCGCGCAAGGGGATCGTTGACAGGAAAGCGCGGCATGATATGCTGATGAACTGGGTATCATGCAGTACTCAAGGTCAGGTGGGGGAGAGTTCTCCATGCACGCCGCTTGTGATAGACGGTTCAGGGGACGGTCGGAAAAGCATGAACTTTCGGCCGGTATTTTAACGCCGACCAAACCTAATCGTACGCAATTCAAGATATTGGGCCATTTCAGGCGATGGGGTGTTATACCGCGTTTTCACGGCCCATAGGTGTTGTGAAGAAACCGTATCAATAATGTTGGCACCGGTAAGATAGATGCCCGAATCTCTAAAACAACGACGAGAGCGGATCAAACGAGAGCTTCTCATAATGCGAGGTGGGAAGTGCTGTACCTGCGAGTACTCCAAGTCCATTTCGGCTCTTTGCTTCCATCACCGGAACCCAGAAAAAAAGGAATTTAGCATCAGTGGTGTCCGCCTCACGCGCATAGCGCGTGCAAAACTGGAGGTTGAAGTCGCCAAATGCGACGTGTATTGTTTAAACTGTCATGCAGAGCTACATGACAAAGAGGGGTGGGTCCACGAGAACGGAAAGCGGACACCTAAATGAGCAGAATCGAAAAACGGGATATCATGGATCTCTAATCGGGGTTGCTCCATTCTAATCACTCCAATGGTGGCCACAATGAATAAGAAATTAACAACAGCTACATTATTGATTGCTTTGCTCTGTCTGGCTTCCTGCCGTCCTGCACAGCAAGCGCAACGAGTTTCAGGAACAGGCACAACAAACCCCAGAAACAAGGGCCGTATCCCACAAAGAAACTTGAATATTCTACCATGGCCAGACGGCAAAACGCCGGAGGGCTTCATGAGCCGCCTTCAGCTTATTTCGCTCCCAACCAAACAGTGCCAGGTGATTGTTGAGGAAGCAAAACCAGGCGAAGCACCCAAGGAGAAACCAGATCTCAAGAATCCCTTGGCTGCGGCATATTATTTCGGGACTCACTTGAACATGGGAGATCCCCCAAAATACATGGCGGTATACACCAACTCCGAGGGCGTCAATTTCTATCTATTCTCAGGAGGATTGCACTGGAAAATGCAGCCTTTGTTTTCAGAGGCGGTGGTTCTTCTTGAAACGGGCGAAATCAGGTTCTATAGAAAGGTCGCGAATAATTGAAAATATGAACTTCGAGGTCTCGTTAATATTACCCTTAAATCTCGTTCCCAAACTGGAGTTTGGGAACCAGATAAGCCCCGAGGAATACCATGGCCCCGCACGTTTGCCCCTGGTGGGCTGCCGCACTGACGATCGATACGCCGTTTCGCCGGCTGTTGCACGATCCGCAGAAGATTGTGGGGCCGTATGTTGAGCCGGGGATGACGGTTATTGACCTCGGGTGTGGGGTGGGGTGGTTCTCGATTCCCATGGCCCGGATGGTCGGAGCTGAGGGGAAAGTGATTGCCGTGGACCTTCAGCCGCAGATGCTCGAAATTGTGCGGCGGCGGGCGACCAAGGCGGGGGTTGTCGAGCGGATCCAGTTCCACCATTGCGAAAAGGACCGGCTGGGGGTCGAAGCCGAGGCGGATTTCGCGCTGGTCTTCGCCATGCTGCACGAGGTGCCCGATCAAGATCGGATGCTGGGCGAGATATTTCGTTTACTGAAATCAGGCGGAAAACTATTGCTGGCCGAGCCGCCGTTGCACGTTTCCAAGAGAGCGTTTGCCCGGGAGACGGCCGTTGCCGAGGAAGTTGGTTTTCGGATTGTCGAGCGGCCGCGGGTGCGGTGGGCGAAGGCCGTGTTGTTGGCGAAGGGCGAGGAAGTGTGACAATGAATAACAAATGTTCTGAAGCAGCGCTCTATCAAGCGGAGCACAATTATCCGGCAACCAAATGCATCTCAGTAGTGATGGGCAATTCAAAGAGATTGTTTCTCAACAAACGTGTTGAGAAAAAGAGAACTTCCAGGCTTTCCACTTCACCGGTGTTGGGATTCAGTCGGGCGATGACTTCGTCGCCCAGTTCTGTGGATTCCTGTTCCGCGTAAGGCGGGTGTTTGCTGATATAAAGAATATCCGCTTCGCGGTCATATTCGAATTTCAGTTTTTCTCCCATTCGATTTCTCCCTCTTTAAGCTTGTGAGATGAATAGGCGGTGATGATCCACGGAGGAGTTCCCCTCCCTGGATCATTCACAATGACTACGATCACGTATTTCCCACTCCGGAGATCATCGAACCATTTCGCAAACAATTTTGCATTTCCCACCCGAGAACTCCGACGAACCGAGTCGGGATCAGCAACTGTTTCAATAAGTTGCTTTCGATGTTCGGGAAGTAAATCCGGATGGTGCCTGCGGATATGGCCTTCTCGTTCTTCGCTCAATTCTACTTCCGTACCGATGTAGGGACAAGGCAATAGGGCCATTTTATATACTCCCTCAGGATATTTCCGGTTCGGGATTAGTTTTGCTAAGCCGCAAGCGGCTTTTTAGCGGCCCATCTTTCGGGCCTTTTCGAGGATGGCGGGGCGGGCTTCTTCCATCAGGTCGCGGACGTCGGCGTAGCGCATGGTGCGCTCAGCGAAGGTCCGCTTCTCAATCGCGCCGAGGAAGCGGGCCTCGAACTCGGCCAGGTTCGAACCGTAGATGTGGAAACTGTCGGCGACGTGGCAGTAGCGGCCGAGAGCAACCGTTTTGCCCGTCAGTTCGCCGATCCGGTTGGCAATTTGCCCTTGCAGCCGCGTCAGCGCGAAGATGTTCATGAAGGCCGCCTTGTAGGCGTCGTTCGAGCGGAACCGGACGTTCATGCTCAGCACGGGCCGGCCGCCGTCGAGCGTGATCCGGCACCAGACGCTTTGCAGGCAGGCCGGATCGTAGCAGGATAAATCCTCCCAGACCTTCCAGGTGACGGCCTGTGCCCGGCGGGTGTGGGGCGTCTCGGCAAGCTGCCGGCAGAGGTTCTCGATCTGGTCGATCGGGGCGAGCGTGGGGGTTGTGTAACCGAACAGCCGCTGGTGATAGGTGTATTCCCAGCGGGTGTCGTGCGGGTCGTTCGGATCGCGGACGCAGTGGTCCTTGATTCCCTCGCAGACCTCCATCACGTATTCCTGCAGTTCCTCGAAGCCGCCGGGAAAATCGCGGTGGATCATCGGCTCGGCCTGGGGATCGTCGACCACCAGGATCATTGTCGCGTCGCGGCTGGGCCCGTCGTCCGGCTTGTCGTACTGGGTGGGGACCGTGCAGCCGGATCGAAACAGCGCCACCAGGGCGTTTTCCCACGCCCGGGCGATGCAGTCGCCTTCGGCAAAAAGGACGGGAATTCCGTTCATGATGCAACCTCCTTGGTGCAGACACACTCCGTGTGCCGGATTAGTTTCCGCTATTGTGCGAAAACTTGCCGAACATTACAAGCCGGTGCGGCGTATCAGCCGTTAAGCCCTTGCCTGGGAGTGATTTTTCGTGAAGAATGGAGCACCATGACGTTTGTTTTTCATCTTGTGATGTTGGCCGTCGCCGGGGGGATCTTGGCGATTTACCGTTGGAAGCCCCGGATGGGAGTTTGGCTGGCGGCGGCGACGGCCGGGAGCGTGATCGCCGGTCTGATGATGTGGTTGATCATGCACGACGTATTCAGTCTGGCCCGGCATGCCGCTTCGGCAATTTTCATCTACGCCCCCGCGGTCCTGCTGGGCACGGCGGTGATCGCCCGACGGAAGAACAGGCGGTGGGCGGTCCTGACGGCCCTGGCGGCCCTGCTGCTGGCGGGCGTCGGCGTGGACGCCTTCTGGATCGAACCCCATTGGCTGGAGGTCACTCATTACCAGATCCGGAGCGGCAAACTCGACCGGCCGGTCCGGATCGTCGTGATCGCCGATCCGCAAATGGACTCCTTCGGCGATTATGAGCGCCGGGCCTTCGATCTTGCCTTGGCGCAAAAAGCCGACCTGATCCTCTGTGCCGGCGACTACCTGCAAGTCCCTTGGGAAAAACAACGGCAGGTAATCGATGCGGTGCGGGAGTACCTGGTCGAGAAAGACGTCCGACCGCCGCTGGGCGCCTTCGCGGTGCAAGGCAACACCGATCCTCGGCCCGACTGGCGGAATCTGTTTGAGGACACGCCGATTACGCCGGTTTCCTTCCGGCAAACATTCGACCTGGACTGCGTCTGCCTGACGTGCCTGAGTCTCTGGGAGTCGAATTCGATCTCTTTGGAAGTGCCGGATCCGAAACCGGGAACGTTCCACATCGTCCTGGGGCACATCCCGAATTTCGCCCGCGGCCGGGTGCAGGCCGACTTGCTGATCGCCGGTCACACGCACGGCGGCCAGGTGCAGTTGCCGGGCCTGGGACCGGCGGTCACCAATTGCTACATTCCTCGCCGCTGGGCGTCGGGAATGACCGCATTGCCCGGCGGCGGAAATTTGTTCGTCTCCCGCGGCATCGGCATGGAACGGAGCGACGCCCCGCGCCTACGGTTCCTCTGCCGCCCGGAAGTGGCGGTGATCGACCTCCTGCCGGAAGAGGAAAAGCCCGGCGATTGAAAGGGCAGGTAACGGTAATGTAGAAGCGGCATCCTGCCGCTTCCTGCATGGGAAGAGCCACCATACCACGTTCCTTGATGCGGCAAGATGCCGCATCTACTTGCATGGCATTACCGCAGGTACCAATAGCATAAGGCGCCCAGGAGCAGGGGGATGGTTACGCAGAGGAGGATTAGCAGGGGGGCGTCGGGGAAGGCGACCAACAGGACGCCGCCGAGGAAGACGGCGAAGGTCAGGATGACAAACCAGATCCCTCGCGGAGGGGCGGCGGGGGGCGGGCGGTCGAGATGACGGACGACCAACCGGGCGGCCAGACGGCGCTCTTTGGCCTCGTGACGGACCGATTCCACCAGGTCCTCCGTGCCGGGATGGGCCTCCAGGTGGTCGGCCAGGATCTCGGCCTCGGCGTTTTTCCCTCGATCTTGGAGGAGCAGGACCATGACCGATTGGGCGTTGGGATCCTCGGGATCGATTGCCAACGCCCGGCGGAGGCTCTCTTCGGCCTCGGCCAACCGGTGCAGGCGGTACTGGGCCAGTCCCAACGCCGCCCAGGCGGTTGCGGAGTTCTCCGCGGCGGCCACGGCCTGGCGGGCGGCCTGTTCGGCCGGTTTCGGTCCGCGCTGCGAGGCCATAAACCACGCGTACTCCGTAAGAGCCGGCGGTGCGCGGTCGGAAAATCGGATCGCGGATGAAAAGGCGTCCTGGGCCTGCGTAAGCCGTCCCCGCCGCCAGGCCGCCCGGCCCAGGATCCGCTGGGCGTGGGGATCGAGCGGACTCAGCTCCGCCGCCCGGCGGGCCTCCGCCAGGGCCTCGTCGGCGCCGCCCGTATGCAGCAGCGCCTCCGCCCGGACTGTTCGGACTTGCGGATGCTCCGGAGAGTCCATCGCCAACTGGTCGGCGATTGCCGCGGCGCGGACGAAGTCCTCCGCCTCGACGGCGGCCTGCGCGGCGGCAAGCTGTTCTTCAAACCAGTCGGGATCCACGGTGGGAAACTTCTCTAATGCAATGGAAAAATGGAATGGACCAGGGCAACGAGGCACAAACCGCTGAAAATGGTGCAGATGCAACAAAGCACGATCTCGTGCATTTCGATGTCAAGCCAAGCGAATTTCATTCCCATCCAATAGGTCAAGAAAAAAACGATGAGAAACGTCCATAGGGGAAGGACGATGAAGGGGAATAACATCAGAAGGTGCCAGGCTCCTAAAGGAACCGCCGGAATTACAACACATTTGAGGAGATCCGCGCGGAGGTTCTCGAAAGCAAAACCCAATCCAAAATAGTTGCAGACTAAAAGCCCCAAGAAAGTGCCCCCGGCGGAGCCGATCAGAAACAGCACGGGAATTGCGCCCCACCAGGCGATCAGCCCGCAGAGGACGGCCGCCCCGGTGACGACCCACAAGAGCTGCGCCAGGCTGAATTGGAGCCGGGGGAAGGTCCATGCCGGCTCGGCGCCGTTTTCGAGTTCCTCTTCGTCGTCGAAATCTTCCATACAATTTGCTCCGTCCGCCGGCTTGTGATGCTCAGGGCAATCTCGTTATTTGAACGTCCCGGGGCGGTGGTCCCGGGGGAGAAACAGAGATTATTCTACCCCCGCGACCGCCGTCGCGGGGCGTTTTTATTAAGGAATCATCAACGACGGACAGTAATCAACTCCGCTATTGATTCTATCCGGGCTTTCCTGCATCGCAAGGGATTTGCCGGGGATTGTAAGCTATCTTTGAAGATGGAGGCCATGATGCACGTTTTCCGCCGTGGACCGGTCGCCGTTCTGGCGGTCATTCTTCTTGCCGGGAGCCGTTCCGCCGCGCCGACGGACCGGGCGATGGTGGAATTGACGCTTGACGGACGGAAGATCGAGGGGACGCCGCTGGTCTGGAACGAGGAGATCGTGCACCTGCTGGGCCGGGACGGACGGTTGTGGGAATTCCCGCCCGAGGCGGGGAAAGACTATCGGAAAACGGCGGATCGGTTCTACGCCTATTCGCCCTCGGAATTTCGCGGCACGCTGCTTCAGGAACTGGGCGACGACTACGAAGTCAGCGGGACGGACCATTATCTGATCGCCCATCCTCGGGGCCAGCGCGACCGCTGGGCCGACCGTTTCGAGCAGCTCTACCGGGCGTTCGTCCATTATTTTTCGGTGCGGGGATTTTCGCCCGATCGTCCGCCGTTTCCGCTGGTGGGCGTGGTCTGCAAAGACCGCAACGACTTTCAACGCTTCGCCGCGTCGAATGGGAATCGGGCGCCGCGCGGCGTCTTGGGTTTTTACGACCAGCGGTCCAACCGGATCGTGCTCTACGACATGGAGGGGCAGGGCGAGACCTCGGATTGGCGGAAAAACGCCGCGGTCTTGATCCACGAGGCGACGCACCAGACGGCGTTCAACACCGGGGTGCACAGCCGCTGGGCTGCGCCGCCGGTCTGGGTGGCCGAGGGCCTGGCCACGCTGTTCGAGGCCCCCGGCGTGTACGACGCTCCGCACTATCCGCGGCCGGCCGACCGCGTCAATCGGGGTCGGTTTCAGGACTTCCGGATGCTGTTGGAAAAAGGGCATCGGCCGGAGTTGTTGCAGGCGCTGATCGCCTCCGACCGGCTTTTCCAAATCAATCCCGCCGCCGCGTACGCCGAGGCCTGGGCTTTGACCTACTTTCTGATCGAAACTCAGCCGCGCAACTACGCCCGATACCTGGCCTTGACGGCCGACCGGCCCCCTTTTTCCGAGTACACCGCCCGGCAAAGGATCGCCGATTTCACTTCGGTATTCGGAAAAGATTGGCGGATGCTCGAGGCGCGGTTCCTGCGGTTCATGGCCGACGTGGAGGAGGAGTGAGGATCCGATTGTTAATACTATTAACTAGCCGGCGGCTAACAGCCGCCGAGAGAGATTCATGGTTTTTCCGCGGCGGCTGTTAGCCGCCGGCTAGAGGAAGCAACTTTAATCTGATGTTCAATTAACAATCGCTTCCTCCCCCTAATCGAATTCTTCGTCACCACCGTCAGGGCCTGCAAAAGAGGTTTGCCATTGGGGGGAGCGTAACCTATATATTTGAGAATCCCTTTGTCATGGAAGCAGTTACCGATTCCACCGCCGGCGCCGATTCGTGGTCCGAGGAATTTTCGGCTGCACTGGAGACCCAGCGCGCCCGAACCCAGGAGTTCCTCGCGTCCCAGCGGGCGCGGCTGCGCCGTGCGGAGGAGGAATTGACTTCGCAGTTGCAGCGGCTGGGCGAGGAACTGGCCGACGGACGCCGCGAGAACCGGCAAACCAGGGAGGATCTCGACGCCCGGGCGGAAGTCCTCCGAGAGCAGACCGCCGCGCTTCAGCGGTTGAAAACCGAGCTTTCCGAGCAGCAATCGGCCTGGGAAAAGCTCCAGGAGCAGGCCCGGGCGCAATGGCAGGAGTGGCAGCAGCAATTGGCCCGCTGCGAGGAGGATTTCGAGCATCGCCGCCGTCAATGGGAGCAAGCGGCCTCGGCCGAACAGGTGGAATTGCAGCGGCAGGTGGATCAGGGGCGGCAACGGATCGAGCACTTGGAAACCGATCTGCGGATGGCCCGGCAGGAGGCGGCGGCCCAGGCCGTCGAGGCGGAGCAGGCCCGCTCCCACTGCCGGCAGATGGAGGAAGAACGGGCCCAAATTTCCGCCCCTGCGGAGACCGCCTCCGAAGATCAGACGCGGCTGCTTGCCGAACGCGATGCGTTGGCCCGGCGGCTGGAGGAGGTTCAATCGGAGTTGGACTACGCCACCTTGCAGCTTGCCGCCGTCAAGACGGACGCACAGTCGGGGGAAGAAAATTATCACCGCCGCTATAAAACGGCCCTGGAGGATCTGAAGGAAATTAAAGCCAAGAACGCCGCGTTGGAACAAGAGTTGGCGAAATGCCGCGAGGCTCCTCCGCCCGGCGGCGCCGCAACCGGCAGGAAGTTCCAGAATTGGGAGCTGGAGAAGCAGCGGATTCTCGCCTCGTTGGAGGCGGATTTCGACAACGAAAACGAAGAGGAGGCCAAGCAGCGGCTGCAAATCGAGGAAGTTGTGCACAAGACCGAGACGCTCCTGGTCGAGAAGGACCGGGAAATCGACGAGTTGAAGCACCTCTTGGCGGATCAGAGCGGTAATTTAGGGGCCGTGGCCGTGGGCGCCGCCGCCCTGGGCGAGGTGCTCGACCGGGACGCCCTGATCCGCGAGGCTCGGGATGATCTCAAGCGGCTCCAGGAGGAGATGCGCGAGAAGATGCGCCAGGCCGAGGTGGAGCTATCGGTCGAGCGGGCGAAGCTCGCCCGGCAGCGCCAGGACCTCGAAGCGCGGGCCCGGTTCCTGGAGAATTACGCTCCGCCCGAGCCGTCCAACCCGGCCCCGCAAAAATCGACCCGCGGCCGCTGGCTGGAACGGCTGGGATTGAAAGACGCCGAAAAATAAAGCGCAGAACCGACCTCGGATGGCCAAGGTTACCTCATCCAACGCCCCGTGATGGCAATCGCGGGGGTTGATGGGGCTTGGTTCCACCCCCGCGACCGCCGTCGCGGGGCGTTAAGCGAGCATGAACCAGCGGAGGGCCAATCAACGATCGGTCATTCAGCGTTTCCTTATTCATCTTCGGGGGTTTGTTCCCCGGGCTTTCCTGCTCCGGTTTCCGGGTCGGCGGCTTTCTCCCGAGCGACGGTGATGACTTGCGACGTCGGTTTTTCCTCGGCGGGGCGCGGTTCCGCCGCCTGGGCCTCTTCGCCCGAAGCGGCTTCCGCCACGTTGACGCCGATGTATTTGCCCAGCGTGAAGCCCTTGAGAAACCAGCCGTCCTTCTCGGCGGTCACTTGCATGCCGGCCGGCCGGAGGTAGCGGCGGACCACGTCGTATTCGGGCAGCTTGCTGCCGTCCAACTTGGCTTGGCGCTTCCCGTCGTTTTTCCCTTCGCCGAAGAGCGAGTTGAGCAGCCGGGCGAGCATGTTCTCGCTTTCCGGCATCTTGTTCTGCCGGACCAGCTCGTAGGTTGGACGATACTCCTCGTCGGTGCGGGAATAGACGTGGAGGCAGGCCTTCTCGGGCTTGAGCCAGGCGATCTGGTCCGCCACCATCTGGTAGTCCAAATCGTTGATCAGCAGTTCCCGGGACTCCCGGGGCTGCAGGATCTTCAGCAGGAAGTCGGGGTGCGAGGCGATGAACAAGTGCCCCTTGGTCACGGTAATGGCGGCGTGGGGGAAGAGGGGCGGGGGACCTTCCTCGCGCGCCAGGAGCTTGGTCTTGGGGGTCTCGGGCGTCAGCCGCGGCACGCCGTTGCCGAGATCTACTTCCGGCGGCGGCATAAATTCGTCGACTTCCTCGTCCACGATTTCCCAGATTTGCAGACCGTTGATCTCCTGGAGCTTGGTGCCCCGGTCGCCGCGCATCGCCTTGTCGATAGCCCGAGCCGCCGCCTTCTCGTCGCTGACCTCCAGGGCCACCAGGATCCGCTCGCTGTTCAGCTCGATCGGCGTGTGATAATCCGTCAGTATGGTCACCCGCTGGTTGATCAGCTTGATCAACTCCTCGCGGAGATCGATCTGCGGACCGTTGGGATCCTCCTTCAAGTCCCGGAGGGTTTTCTGCCACAATCCCCGGTCGCCTCCGCCGTACAACTCGTCGAAGAGACTGTCGAAGTTGTCGAAGGCGTTCAGCACGTCGAAATAGAACGTGGTGTAGGTGGCGATGTCGCGGGGGACCCAGGGTTGCGGCGCGAAGTCCTCGCGGTTGAAAAAATCGAGCATCTTCATCGACTTTTCATAAGGCCGCGGGGCGTAGACGGCCGTGCGATGGATCAGGTCGAAGCCCTCGGCCGAAAAACTGGCGAAGCCGCCGATCCCCTTCACCCCGGTAAAGCCCTGGTTCCGCAGCACTTCCAAGAGGCTCTTCCCCTTGCGGCGCTTTTCTTTGGGAGTGGCCGCCCGCATCGCCGAGGCGTAGCCCACCGGATTCATGAACCAGCGGATCTGGGGATCGCCGTCAAAATCGGCCCGGCACCGCGCGACCACCTTTTGATAACCGGGGACGTCGGCCAGGGCGTCGCCTTCCCGGCCGCCGATCCGCGCCAGGATTCCCCGCACCACTTCCACGTCGTCGGCTGCGCCGAACAGGTCGCCGACCAGGAAGTAAAGAGTCCTTTTCGGCTTCGGACCCGACGATTCCCCGGCGTCCGAAGCGTTCTGACCCGCGGGCGGCGCGGAGCCGCCGAACGGCGAGGCGGACGCGTTGCGCTCCGCCTCCGGAATCGGCAAGGTGAACTGCAACACCGGAGTCTTCTCGACGGTGATTTCCTGCTGCGTGGCCCCCTCTTCCTTGAAAAACTTCTTCAACTCCTCGATCTTCTTGCGGACGACGTCCGTCTTGCCCGTCGCGTCGACCAGCAACGCCATCGCCGAGCAGTCGTTATCTTCAATCGGAGAGTCCGCGTCGCGGTTTACCTCTTTTAACGGGTCCTCGTCGGGCTTGATCAACGCCACGCTGACCTCGCCTCCGGCCAGATCGCGGAGATCCTGCAACGTCAGGCCCAGCCGCTGGTGAACCCCCGACCAACGGTTTTCAAATTGACGCCGGAGATCCTGAGTAAACGGCTCCATCACGGGATCGGAAGTCAACTTGCCCAGTTCCGTCCGGTCGTAATGCTCGATCAAGACCTCCACCTGGCTGATCGCCAGGAACCCCTGGGAGGTGCTGGGCAGGTAGTATTCTCCCGGCCGGAGCTTCTCCACGCCGGCCGCCCGGGCAACCAGGAAAATCGAGACGCAAAGTACCCATCCCACTCGAGTGGTAGATATTCTCACCGATTCACTCCTTAAAATCAGAGATGGCTAGGAACAAGAAGTGTAGCGCGCGGACCCTTCTTACGGTAGATCGGTCGGTGAAATTAGGAAAATGAAGAGGGCATTTTAATTTATTCCGGTGAAATAGAAAATCTATCAATCTCGATTCCGATATGAGATTTAAAATCTCCTCCACTCGCCCCATCTTTTGCAGATTAGCAGGATATTGACCACTTAATAGTTGCTCATTTTGCAATTTGCAATTTGCAATTACCAATTTGCACCAAAATAACTCGACGCCGCCCCCTCCGTCCGGCATAATACCCCCATGCGCGATTTCCTCCACGAAAGCCTCAGCCACGACCCGATCCACGGCTATATCCCCTTCACGTCGGGCAATGACGTCTCCGAGCAGGACTTCCTCGATCACCCCTGGCTGCAGCGATTGCGTCAGATCCACCAGTTGCAGACCGCCTGGTGGGTCTTTCCCACGGCCGAGCACACCCGGTTCCAACACGTCCTGGGCGCTATGCACTTGGCCAGCCGGGCGACGGCCGCGCTGTACGACAGCCTCCGCGACGTCTGCCCCGACGTGCCCAGCCGCGGATACGTCGAATCGCTGCTGCGGCTGGCCGCCCTGCTGCACGACGTGGGCCACGGGCCGTTCGGCCACTTCTTCGACGAACATTTTTTGAAGGACTACAACCTCAACCACGAGACGCTGGGCCGTGAGATCATCCGCCGCGACTTCGCCGACATGATCCGCCGCGTCCGCGGCAATCCCAACAGCCGGCTGGAGGAGGGCGAGACCCTCGATCCCGAGCAGATCGGTTACCTCATCACCCGGCCGCAGCCGTCGGCCGACGACGCCGCGCCCCGCTGGCTGAAATTCCTCCGCAGCCTCTTCAGCGGCCTGTACACCGTCGACAACATGGACTTCGTGCTCCGCGACGCCTACATGTCGGGCTACAGCGCCAAGGCCTTCGACCTGGACCGGCTGCTGCACTACAGCCTGTTTACCGAGCGGGGACTGACGATCCACGAGCGGGGGCTTTCCGCCCTGGTCCGCTTCATCTCCGTCCGGGCCGAACTGTTCCGCGCGATCTATTTCCACCGTACCGTCCGGGCGATCGACCTGCACCTGCAAGAACTTTTCCTGGACAGCAAGAAACACCTCTTTCCCGGCAATCCCCTGGACCGGCTGGACGACTATCTGCACCTGACCGAATGGTCGCTGCTGATGCAGGTGGCCCAATGGCCCAGAAGCGATCATCCCGAGTTGCGGGAACTCGGCCGGCGGTGGGAGCAGTTTCTCTCGCGCCGGCTGCGGTGGAAGATGGCCTGCGAGCAGACGATCTTCTTTTCGCCCGGCGAGCCGGAACAGAGCAGCGTGTTCAGCAGCGCGAAATCGTTCGAGTCGGCCGTCCGCGACGCGCTGCCGCAGGAATTAAAGGACCTGCCGCTCCGGGTCGATACGGCTCGGCACGTCCATCGGCCCGGCGCCCACGCGCCCGCCGGCGGCCAGAACTTTTTATTGGACCCCGCCTCGGGCAAGATCCGCAGCCTGGACGACCGCGAGCTGTTCCGCCGCATTGCCATCAGCTACCGCATCTGCCGCATCTACGCCCTGGACCACTCCCACCACGCCGCCCTGGCCGCCGTCATGGAACGCTTAACCGGCGGATCGGCGGATGATACGACGAATATGTAGTGGGCAGTGGGTAGTGGACGGTGGACAGGGGACGGAAAAAGAATCAAGCCGCAAAGCGGCGTACCACGATAGCCCAGGGCGGAGCAAAGCGCAGCCCTGGGTAGGTGGATTGAAATAATAGGTTATAAGCCCTGCAAGGGCGCGCTAAGGATGTTCCTTAGGGTAGTACGCCCTTTTAGGGCTTGATGGTCGGTAGGGGAATCCTTTTCCCAGGGTTGCGCTGCGCTTCACCCTGGGCTGTCATAGCACGCCGCTTTGCGGCTTCATAAAATGGACGAGAAACCCCATGCACCACCTCCCCGTCGACCTCCCGCAAGAAAAACCCGCCCTCTACCGCCTCCTCGAAACCCAATACCGCGCCCTGACCGCCGATGAGCCCGACTTCCTGGCCAACGCCGCCAACCTGACCTCGCTGCTCTACCACTCCCTTCCCGACGTAAACTGGGCCGGCTTCTATTTCCTCAAAGAGACCGACCTCGTCCTCGGCCCCTTCCAGGGCAAGCCCGCCTGCACGCGGATTGCCCTGGGCAAGGGCGTCTGCGGCACGGCCGCCGCCCGCCGCCAAACCCTAATCGTCCCCGACGTCCGCCAATTCCCCGGCCACATCGCCTGTGACCCCGCCACCCACAGCGAAATCGTCGTCCCGCTGATAAAAAATGAAAAGCTCCTCGGCGTCCTGGACCTCGACAGCGAGAAGATTGGACGGTTTAATGAGGAGGATCAACAGGGATTGGAAATTACGACCAGAGTCCTTTTATCCACACGTTTCCAGGATTGATTTCGTTGATCAATCATGTGAAAATGCAGAAAGGTGCGTGCCGCGTCGTCAGAGTTTGAAGGTGAATGCCATGCCAACGATTTCGATGTTTTATGGGATTGTGGTCCGTATGTATTGCGACAAGTCGGAGCATAATCCCCCTCATTTTCATGCGTACTATCAAGAACACTCGGCAGTTGTGGACATCAACTCGGGAGAGATTATACACGGTTCTCTGCCGCCGAAACAATCGAAATTGGTGATTGCTTGGGCGGAGTTGCACCGGGAGGAGTTGTTGGCTGATTGGCAATTGGCTGCCAACGGGGAATTGCCTTTTAAAATCGATCCCTTACGTTAAAATACGGAAGGCACTTTTCCATGTTTCCCCGCGTCCAGAGCGTCTCCCCGTTGCCCGATTATCAATTGCTCCTGACCTTCGACAACCAGGAGCAACGCCGATTCAATATGCAGCCCTATCTCGACAAAGGTGTTTTCGCCGAACTCAAGGAGGAACCCCTCTTTCGCTCGGTCCATGTCTCATTCGACACCATCGAGTGGAGTAACGGCGCCGATCTCTGCCCGGAAGTACTATATGACCAGAGTACGCCTCTTTAGAATGACGTTTTTTGAATGTTCAATGCTTTAAAAGTCCAGAGGGCCGAAAGAAAACATATCGGAATTTTGATTATGAACGAGCGCAATAAAGATTACGACAACCCCCTGATCACCCGCTACGCCTCGCGGGAGATGATCGAGCTTTGGGGGCCACAGAGGAAGTTCAGCACCTGGCGGAGGCTGTGGGTGGCGCTGGCCGAGGCGGAGAGGGAATTGGGGTTGGGGATTACCGGGGAACAGATTTCCGAATTGAAAAAGCACGTCGAGGATATCGACTTTGCGGCTGCCGAGCAGTACGAGCGGAAGCTGCGGCACGACGTGATGGCGCACGTTCATGCCTATGGTGACGTCTGCCCGACGGCCCGGGCGATTATTCATTTGGGGGCGACGAGCTGTTACGTGACGGACAACACCGATCTGCTGCTGCTGCGGGAAGGGCTGACGATGCTCCGCGGGCGGTTGGTGGCGGTCATCGGAAAGTTGGCCGATTTTGCCGAGAAGACCAAGGACCTGCCCTGCCTGGCGCTGACGCACTTCCAGCCCGCCCAGCCGACGACCGTCGGCAAGCGGGCCTGCCTCTGGGCGCACGATTTTGTGCTCGACTTGGAGGAACTTGAACACCGCATTGCTCAATTTAAGGCCCTGGGATCGAAGGGGACGACCGGGACCCAGGCAAGTTTTTTGGAGCTTTTTAAAGGGGATCATAAGAAAGTAAAACAACTCGACGAGTTGATCTGCCGCAAGATCGGCTTTGAGGCGTGTTATCCCGTCAGCGGGCAGACGTACAGCCGGAAGATCGACGCCCAGGTGCTGGCCGTCCTGTCGGGCATCGCCCAGTCGGCCCATAAGATGGCGACCGACCTGCGGCTCTTGGCCCATCGCAAGGAGGTGGAGGAGCCGTTCGAGCGGGACCAGATCGGCTCGTCGGCGATGGCCTACAAGCGGAACCCGATGCGGAGCGAGCGGATCTGCTCGCTGGCCCGATTCGTGATGAGCCTGGAGTCGAGCGCCGCCCAGACGGCCGCGGTGCAGTGGCTCGAACGGACGCTGGACGACAGCGCCAACCGCCGGCTGACGCTGCCGCAAGCCTTTCTGGCGGCCGACGCGGTGCTGATCCTCTGCCAGAACGTCTGTGGCGGGCTGGTGGTCTATCCGCAGGTGATGCGAGCGCATCTGGAGGCCGAGCTGCCGTTTATGGCGACGGAAAATATTTTAATGGCGGCGGTGGCCGCCGGCGGCGACCGGCAGGACCTGCACGAGCGGATCCGCAGGCATTCCCAGGCGGCGGCCAAGGCGGTCAAGGAGGAGGGCGGCCGGAACGACCTGCTGGACCGGCTGGCGGCCGACCCGGCGTTTGCCAAGCTCGATTTCTCCGCGGTGATGGACCCCGCCCAGTTCGTCGGCCGCGCCCCGCGGCAGGTGGAAGATTTTATCAAGGAAGTGATTGCACCGATTCGGCAGCGTTACGGGGCTCTTTCCAGCCAAGAGGCGGAAGTGAAGGTGTGAGAGGGAGAATGACGAAGGCCGAATGACGAAAGAATGACGAAGGACGAAGGACGAAGGTTTTTTCGGATTTGCCGGGGACGGCCCGGCTCGCTTATCTCTCATCCCTCATCCTTTAACTCCTCTCCCTTGCGGCACTCGGCGCAGAGCCCCATGACGAACATGCGGTGGCCGGTGACTTGGAAGCGGTATTCCTTGGCCAGGGCGGCGCAGAGGCGGTCCAGCTCGGGGCTGTGGAACTCGATGAGCTTGTTGCAGTTCTGGCAGTAGAGATGGTCGTGCCGGGGATAGCCGTAGTCGTGCTCGTAGACGCTCCGCCCGATCAGCGGCATCTTCCGCAGCAGGCCGGCCTCGACCAGTTCGTTGAGCGTGCGGTAGACGGTCGGGCGGCTGAGCTTCCGCTGGGCCAGGAGCGGCCGGAGGTGGTCGAGCAACTCTTCGGCGTCGAAATGGTCGTGATGGCTGAAGACCTGTTCGAGGATCTGGCGGCGTTGGGCGGTAAGCCGTTTCCCGCCCTGTTCGAGGAACGCCTGGAACCGCTCCAACGGCGGCGATTTGACGCGCACCGGTCCGAGAGAAAAACTTTTCGCCATGGTTTAAAAGGGATTAGGGATTAGGGATTGGGGATTAGTTTTACTTCGTTCAGTGTAATCTAATCCCTAATCCCCAATCCCTAATCCCTTCCTCTTACCCCAACTGATCCAGCATCCGGTCCAGGGCGAGGCCGAGTTTTTCTTCGGTTTCGTAGGTGCCCTCGGCGATCTGCCGGCGGACGGCCTCGACGCGGTCCCAGCGGATGCCGTCCGGCGACTGCATCTCGGCGGCCCGTAGCGCGGCCTCGGAAATCTCGACCGAATCGACCTGGCCGGGCGACGACGGCGGAGTGACCGGCGAAGTCTGCCGCAAATGGTGCGGGGCGTTGATCGACTGGGGACCGTGAAGATGAGCAGGACCGTAAATTTGCATGATGAATCTCCCTCGGGGCTGCGCCCCGCTCTGTCCGTAATACTTTACCTTATTGCCGCGAGAAGAGGCGGGTCGCCTCTTTTCCCATTATATTCCTTGCCGCCGCGCTTCACATCCGCCTTGACGAGTTCGCACGGGATCCGAAAGATGTGACGGGGCTTTTGTCGCCGAAGTCACCAGGCCGGATCCCCATGCGTGCGGGCAAATCGAGTAGGCACTGGACTTATCGTCTCACGCTGCGCCGCGGATTAGTCAAACCTCCTGGGAAACTGTTTTAGCGAACGACGCCGATGCCCAATTTGTAACGCCTGTACGGCCGTTGCGAAACGCCAAAACGTCGCCTTTTTTCATCGTGCGGTTGTCGCCCGCAACGTCGCCGTGATGCGTTTCTTACACACTATACGGAGTTCCACTACTCAAGGTTCTCTCGGGAAAAATTCAACCGGCCGGAATTATAGGTAGAGTCCGGTATCTGGACAAGATCAAGCTGACGGGGGACGGGAAATAAAAGGGATGGAAAAAGGGGATTCTGGCGAAAATCTCCGCTTTTAGCCCCCCCACAGCAGCGGGGTTCTAAAAAATTCCGGGAAAAAAACCGGCAGAATTTCCGGAACCCGTCGGGCTGCGGGCGGTTTATTCACCCTAGGAATGGATCAATCAACCCCTCATTTTTTCAAGGAGAAAGCGATGGCGAAAAAAATCCTCCCCTTTGTGACGGCGGTACTGGCCATGCTGCTGTTGCCGGCCCTCGCCCTGGCGCAGGATGCGAAGCGGCCGGCCGGGCCTCCGCCGCAGGATCGGCCGCACCGGCCGAATCCCCAAGGAATGTTCCAACGGTTGGACGTCAACAAAGACGGCGCGGTAACGAAAGACGAGATCCCGGACGGGATGCCGCAGCGCCTGAAAATGTTGCTCCGACGTGCGGACCGCGACGACGATCAACGCATTACGCCCAAAGAATTTCGTGCGGCGCTGCAGGCGGTTCGCGGAGAAAAGGCCGGCCCGCGGCCCGAAGCCGCTGCGGAAGGCCGGCACCGAGCGCGAGATGGCAAGGGTCCAGAGGCCCGGCGCGGCCCGGGACCGAAAGGCCCCAAGGACCGTGGAATTGAAGGGCGTCGTGGCCCGGGACCGAAAGGCCCCATGGCGCAGCAGTTTAAAGGACTACGCAGCCCGAGGCCGGAAGGACCGCCGGCGTGGTGGTCCGAAGATCGATCCGGCCCGGGCCCGAGAGGCCCCATGGCCCGGGGATTTGAAGGCCGGCGCGGCCCGGGACCGGAAGGTTTTGGGGTAGGACGATTTGAAGGCCGACGCGGCCCGGGACCGGAAGGTCCCATGGCGTGGCGATTTGAGAACCGGCGCGGCCCGAGGCCGCACGGGCCTCCGGCGTGGTGGTCCGAAGATCGTCCCGGCCGAGGCCCGAGAGGCCCGATGGCTTGGGGATTTGAAGGCCGGCGCGGTCCGGGACCCTATGGACCACCGGCTTGGCATCGGGGAGGCGGGCCGAGAGTCGGACCGGAAGTCCAGTTTGCCCATTGGTCGAAAGGCCCGGCGCATCGGGGTTGTCCAGGGCGTTACGCCGGTTGGCAGAGGCATAGTCTTGCCGATCGGCCGGAAGGTGGAATGCATTATCGGCGACACGCCGGCGGACCGCCGTGGGGACACGGGCCGATGGCCTACGGAAAAGCGGCCCCCTGGGGTCGGCACATGGCGTTTGCCGATCGGATGCCGTTCGGGCCGGATATGAAAGGACCTCGGCACGTTGCTGCGCAAAAGCCGAGCGGAGTCGTCGTGCCCCGGCTGAAGGCCCTCTTCAACCGCCTGGACCGCAACCAGGACGGCGCTCTTGAATTCCGCGAGTTTGTGGCGATCGCCCGGGTCTTCCACGCGGCCAAATCGCCCGGACATCCGCCGATGGCGCCGAAGGCGCTGAAGGCCCGCGGAGAGAAAAAGCCCCCTCATGCTAAACACCCGGCGGATCGGGGTGCGAAAAGACATCACGGAAAGGACGTGAAAAAGAATAATCCGTAGAAGCGGCATCTTGCCGCTTCCTGCGGGAACAGTATGACAGTTCAGACTTGGTGACGCGGCAAGATGCCGCGTCTACTGGGACGACGATTGACCACCCTTCCTGTCTCTAGCACAGCGCCCAACCGGTAACTCGTTGCCGGTTGGGCGTTTGCATTTCCGTTTGTTCCCGGCCGAACTCCGCCGTCCCGGCCTGCGTAAGGAGAACAGAAACCCCAAGGGGAAAACGAGGATGAAAGACGTATCACCCAACTTGTTGCAGCAGATCACCATCAACCCGATCCATTGGAATACGCCGTTGCGGGTCGCGTTGCTGCCGTATTTGCAGTTTACGCGGTCGATCAACCGGCAACTGCGGGAGTTGGAGGCCCGTTACTGCCCTGCCTCACCAATAGTACAACCCAATTCCCGGCGTTTCCGATCTTTGCTTTAACGCTTGACGTAAGAAAGGACGGACAGATTTAAACCACAGAATCCCAGAGGACACGGAGGAGAATGAGGGATGATATGTTAAACCTCGCTTGGATGTTTCATCCTTCATCCCTCATCCTTCATCCTTTCCAAACCACGGTGCCCCGGGCTGCGACCGCGCACGGCATTTTTCTGCCTCCCTGTCAACCGTGCCGGCCGGCCCGAGGCTTTTTTTCTTGGTCGATGCGGCATCCTGCCGCATCAAGGGGCAGGATGTTTCTGCGTCATCTCTACGTGAAGCGGCAAGATGCCGCTTCTACTTTACTTCTCTTGTGAACGATTTCCTTTATTTTAAGAGCCACTGCACGGCGGCGGATTCTTTTTGTTGGGCATCGCCTTGATAAACGGTCAGCGATTTTTCTTTTCCGGCTGCGCGGTAGGCGGCTTCGACGACCGGGGGAATGACGTTTTCGCCGGACAGCCAGAGGGGCAGGGGGGCGGAGAGGGCCAACAGGCCGGGCAGGTCGTCGTATTTCGCGCCGCCGGGGAAGAAGTCGGGATCGTCGAAGGCATCCACCTGCGCGAAGCGGAAGCCGGCCGTATCGACGACCGCCCGGCGGATCGAGCGGCCGGCAATCGCCCGGGCCGCCGCCACCCAGTGGCCGGCACCGTTCAGTCCCACGACGTCAATCGTTGCCTTTCGCTCCGCGAAAGTCGCATCTTTCGCGGAGCGAAAGGCGACAACTTGCGAGGCGGCCACCAGGGTCAGCACGTCGTGGACCCGATGGACGAAGAGCGAGGGATTATATCCGAAGGTGAAACCGCCAGGGTAACAGAGCCACTCGTCATTCTTGCCGTGGTTGAGCCGGGCTTTTTGGATCGGTTTGCCGTCGGAGGTGAATTCGCCCTGGCCGAACAGGTCGGCGGCCACGACGAGGTAATCGTTTTCCAGGAGTTTCTTGATAGCCGGTCGCAACTGTCCGCGTTCGTCTAAAATGCCTTGCTTTCCCTGCCGGTCGATCCAGACCGCCGTATACAGATGAGGACCGCGTTTTGATCCGATGCGGATGGCGGGCAGCTCCTCGCCCGATTTGACGTTGCGGACGAGCAGCCTGGTCAACTGCCAGGGACCGAGCGCCTCGGCAGGAAACTGCTTGACGGTGACGGAACTCTTGTCGGGCAACTTCCGCCCGATCATCGTCTCGATCGCCCCGCCGACGATCCGCCGGTATTCGGCCAGCGATTTTTCGTCCGTGGGCCGGAGGGCCGCCATCTGCTTTTCGGAGTCCGCAGTCAGGAGGCGCAGCAGCGACCGTTCGTAATCGGGCCCGCCGGGCGGCCGGGGGTGCTCTTTATCCCAGACGCAGAGTTCCTCGTGGCTGAGAGGTTGATAATCTTCTTCGACGATCGGTTCCTGTTGGCCCAGGTTCAATTGGCGGTTGAACCAGCCGTACATCGCCGCCCGGCTGACGTAGTTGTAATTATGCGGGAACTGGGGATAGATCCAGGCCTGAAGGCGATCCTCGACGCCGAGCAATTTGTAAAGCCTCTTGAGTTCGGGGAGTCCCTTCTTTTCGATCTCGACGGTCCAATCGTTGGCGGCCAGCAGGCCCAGGGGCTTGGGGGCCGTCAGGGCGGCGAAATCGACGTTGCCCGCGCCGATCCGCAGGGAGGGGGCGTTTTCGCACGTGCAGCCGCCTTGCATCGCCGTGGAGACCATCACGGCCGGCAACGCGGCGGCGGGTCGGGGATCGACGGCGCAGAGGATGAACGTCTGCGTGCCCCCGCCGCTGCAGCCCGTCACACCGATCCGTGCGGTGTCAACGTCCGGCAGGGAACAGAGGAAGTCCAACGCGCAGATCGAATTGTAGGTTTGTAATCCGAACTGGTTTTGCAGCCGCAGTTCCGCCTGCGGGCTGAAAAAGCCCCAGTTCTCCTTGGTGTTCATTTCCGGTCGGGTCCCCGGGCTGTGTTCCAACTGCCGGCTGTCGGCCACGCCGACCATGTCGTACCGGAACACCACGCAGCCCAGCCGGGCAAGCTTGACGCAAGGGGATTGGGTGACGTAGCGCCCGCCGACCTCGAATTTTTCGGCCCCGCGTTTGATCTCGCGGCGAACTTCCTCCAGACCGTGGTCGAAATACCGCCCGCCGCCCCAATGACCGTAGGGGCAGAGCATGGCGGGGAGTTTTCCACTGCCTCCCTCTCCCGCCGGGAGAGGGTCGGGGTGAGGGCTGTTTTTTTTCTTAGGCCGATATAAACTTCCGGTGACGAAATGGCCCGGATAGCTCTCGAAATAGACCTTTTCGACGGTGTACGTGTCCCGATCCACCTTGCCGTGGACGACGGCGTGCAGCGGCGTGCGGGTGGGCATGGGCCACAGGCCGGCCGACAACAAAATCTGCCGCCGCACCTCTGCCGACCGGGCCTGCCACTCTTCTTTCGAGGCGGGCGGCGCAAAGAGAAAATAGCCGTTCAGGTCGCGGAGCGGTTCCAGCCGCCGGTCGTGCGGCAATTCCCCCTCCGGCAGCACGCGGATCGGCCGGTCGGGGACCTCGCCGGGTATTGCCGCCGGGGAGAAATACGTGAACAATAGGAACAGCAGGGCAGGGGGGAGCTTCCGGTTAAGCATGAGGTACTCCAGTTTATTGAGGATCAGAAAAGCAAAGTCGGGATCAATAGCCGGCGGCTAACAGCCGCCGCGGGGATTTCCCCTGCTTCTCGGCGGCTGTTAGCCGCCGGCTAGCTGACATTTCTTTTCTGATCCTCAATGGCTCAATATCCATTATATTTCCGCTCGGGGAGAGAAAACATCATGGCCCACGGCGATCTTATCGAAATTTTTCGGGCGGGGAATCCGCAGGAGGCCTTTTTGCTGAAGAATCACCTGGAGGAGGAGGGCATTCGCGCTACGGTGATGAACAACGTCCTGGAAGGCGGGGCGGGCGTGGACGTGCTGGGTTGGGCCACCCAGCCCCGGGTGATGGTTGCCGAATCCGACGCGGAGCGGGCGCGGCAGATCGCTTTGGATGCGGAACGCTGGCGGGTCAACATCTCGCCATTACAGGCGCCTGAACCGGAAGGAGACGAATCCGACGCCGGCTGGCCGCGCTGTCCGAACTGCGGCCGGCGCCGCCTGACGGCCTGCCCGTACTGCGGCACGGCGGGGACCGACTTTCGCCGGGGCGACGCGGAACCGGGCGGCGAGGAATCGGCTTCCGCACCTCTCCCTGCGATCGTCCTCTGTCACACGTGCGACGAGCCGTTCCGGCCGCAGTACCTCCGCCGTTGCGAATGGTGTGGGCACGAGTTTGCCGACGGCGTCGAGATCGATTCGCAATCCGCCCGGCAAGCCGAGATCAACGGCCGACTCGTCTTTGTCGTGACGGCCCTGGCGGCGGTGGTCGTCGCCGTGGCCGCCTATCTGTTCTGGCTGTTCTGAGCTTGCTAAAGCGTTTTCCGCGGTCTCTGGTGGGACTCACTGCGTTCGTCCCACCCTACAAAGACTGGCTGTTCTGAGCCTGCCCAAGCAGTCGATCGCCTCGGGGGAATGTCCGAAAAAAGGGGGTGTTTCTGATTTATAAACCGGTAATGATCGCTATATGATGGCTTTTATATGGCTTAATTCCTGGTGGGCGTAAATGCCTGCTTTTATACTGAAAAATGGGAGAGATACGTGCTCGGTTCAGTCCGAACGCCCAAGGAGAAAAAGTGACCATGTGGAAGACGACGTTGCCCTTGATCGGTTTGTTGTGTCTTGTGGGAAATGCCTTTTCGGAAACAGCCATCCCGCGGGAAGGCGACCTTCCCACGCGGGCCTTGGGGTTGTTGAAGCCGGGGGAGGTAGTGCCGCTCCGCGAGGGATTTCGCGATCCACCGCCCATCTCCCGGGTCCATTGCAGTTGGCAGATTCACGGCGGCGCTTGCACCGAAGAGGAAATTACCCGGGAGCTGGAAGAGTTCAAGGACAAGGGCCTGGGCGGCGTGTGGATCAAGGACACCTGGAACATGCCCCGCGACGCCCAGACCGAGCACATCAAGGACATCCCGTTTCTGAGTCCCGAGTGGTTGGACAAGTACGCTTTCATCGAGGCCGAGTGCCGGCGTCTGGGATTGATCTGCCGGAGCTGGTTGGGCAGCGGTTGGAACGCCGGCGGTCCGTGGGTCCCGCCGGAATTGTCGAGCCAGGTCCTCCGTTTTGAAAAGTCGACGGCCTTCGAGGGCCCGACGCCCTTCTTTTCGGTCCGGATTCCCGAGCGACGCGGCGTCGGCGGGGATGCCGACACGTTGGAAAAATTTCGCGACGGGGACGCCTTCGTTCTGGCCGTCCGCGCGTCCGACGGCAAGGTCGTCGATTTGAGCGACAAGGTCGACGGGAATCTCCACGTCACGTGGAAAGTGCCGGAGGGGAAATGGCATCTCTATACTTTCTTTCACGAGCCGTCCTACAAGCGGACCATGTCCTCCAGCCGGGCCGGCGAGGGACTCCACCACGATCACCTCAGCGAGGCGGGGACCGACTTGCAGCTTAAGAACGTGGCCGAACGGTTCCTGAAAAAGTTGGGGCCCTTTGAAAAGACAGCTTTCGACGGCTTCCACTGCGACAGTTGGGAACTGGGCAATCCGACCTGGACTCCCGGTTTCCGAAAAGCGTTTGAAAAGCGTTGCGGTTACGATCTCGTACCGTATCTTCCCTTCCTGGCGGGCGAAAGGTCCATCCCGAACGGGAAACGCTTCTTCTACGATTTCCGCAACACGCTGAGCGATCTGATCGTGGAGACGCACTACCGGCGCGTCAACGATTGGTGCGTTCGGCACGGCGTGGCCTTCGACGCGGAGGCCTCCGCCGGACCGAGCCATCTGATCCCCAACGATCTGCTGAAGGCCGGCGGCGCCGTCGGCATCCCGATGGGCGAACTTTGGATCCACGGCCGCGATTACGTCAAGATCCCGTCCTCGGCGGCGCACGCCTACGGGCATCGGCTGACGGCCGTCGAATTCATCACTCAGCCGATATACTCTTTTGCTCCCTCGCCGTTTCTGATGAAAAAGCGGGGCGACGCCACCTTCCTGCTGGGAGGCAACCTGCTGAGCCTGTCCTGTGTAAACTACTCGCCCAAAGAGGCGGGCGCCCCGGGCTGGGTCCATTCGGTGACGCCGCGGATCGACATCACGCAGACGTGGTGGCCCCTGGCACGGCCGTTTTTCGATTATCTCGGCCGGTGTTCCTTCCTGCTGCAATCGGGGCAGAACGTCGCCCAAGTGGCCGTGTATCGCAACTTCCTGGAGGACAAACACCTGCTCTGGCAGGCTCCGCGCGAAGACGGGCTGGATGGATTTTCCAAGGCCTTCGCTTTCGACTACGTCAACGACGACTTGATCCAGAATCAGATGGAGGTCCGGGACGGCCGGATCGTGCTCCCCTCGGGGGCCTCGTATAACGTGCTCTACGTCTATCCCCTCCGCTCTCCCTTCATGCCGCTAAAGACGCTGGAAAAGATCCGCGACCTGGTCCGCGCCGGCGCGAAGGTGGTCTGGGCGGGCAAACCGCCCGAGCAGGCGGCGGGGCTGATCGGCTATCCGGAATCCGACGCGGCCTTTAAAAAGATCGCCCGGGAGCTGATGGTGGACGACCGGGTCGTTAAAATTCCCAAGCACAACTACGCAGCCCTGGTCCCGATCCTGGAACGGGGGCCGAATCCGCCCGCCTGGCGGACCGAGAAGGGCGTGCCGCTGCGGTTCGTGCATCGCCGCACGCCGGATGCGGACGTCTTCTTCGTGGTCAACGTTGGCGACAAAGAGGTTCACACTCCCGTAACTTTCCGCATCAACGACCGCGCGCCGGAATTGTGGGACCCGGCGACCGGCGCCATGCAGGCCGTCGAGTCGAAGCGCGTGCCGGACAGCCAGTCGGTGACGCTCCGGCTGCCCTCGTGGCACACGGTGTTTGTCGTCTTTCCCCGGAAATCCCTCGGCACGCCGTCTCCTGCGGCGGCCCGCGGCGGCCCGACGCCCAAGCCGATTGCCATGAACGGTCCTTGGGTGCTGGAATTTCCCAAAGGTTGGAAGACGCCTGATCAAGTGACCCTGGAGAAACTCATATCCTGGACCAAGATGGATGACGACGAAATCAGGCATTTCAACGGCATTGCCACGTATCGCACCACGTTCACGTGTCCCGAGGCCGTGAAAACCGAAGGCCTGACCGCCACGCTGGACCTCGGCCGGGTGGCCGAGATCGGCGAGGTGTATCTGAACGGCAAAAGGGTGGGCGTCAGTTGGATGCCGCCCTTCCGGCTGGACGTGAGCGGCCGGCTGCTGCCGGGCGAGAACCGCCTCGAGGTCCGCGTAACGGCCCCCTGGCACAACCGGCTGGTGGCCGACGTGAAGCTGCCCAGGGCGCAACGGGTCAGCCGCATGTTGCCGGAAGAGCGTTACCGGCGCTACCGCAACCGGAAGCTGATCGACTCGGGTCTGCTAGGCCCGGTGCGCATTGTTTTTGGCCCGAACGGCCAATAAAAAAGAACTATTGAGGATCAGATTATCAATGTTGTTGCAACGCCCTGGGATGGCAATCCCAGGGGTGGGAAATGCCGCAATTTACCCCCACGATTGCCATCGCGGGGCGTTGGATGATACGGCATTTATTCCCTGATCCTCAATCAGCGTCTAGTGCCGCCAAATGAGTTGGCCGTAGACCTCCGGTTGGACCTGCGTTGCCTGAGAGCCTATATACTGGTCGTTACCGAATTGGTAGAAGTTGCCGTTTAGCAAGTTGCGTCCCACGATCTCCAGTTCGAGATTGTTCTTG
>JAFGPV010000136.1 GCA_016936015.1 Pirellulales bacterium | reverse complement strand
GCTCGCGCAATTCGATTCCGAGACCCGCGCCGCCCGATTGTGGCTCGGCGAGCGCGAAGCGGAATTGCACCAGCGGGAGGACGCGCTGTCCCGCAGCGAACGGGTCGTCGTCCAAAGGTTGAATCGGTTGGCCGCGGCCGAAGAGGCCCTTCGGCGCCGTGCGGCGGCGCTCGAGGAATCGGGACCGTCTCCCAATTCGCCGGAAGAGCGGACGGAACTCGATCGGCTCCGCGAGGAACTGCGTGAGCAGCGGCGGCGGATCGCCGCGGCGGAGCAACGGGCGCTGGCCGAAGTGGAACACAAGCGGCAGGCGCTGCGGCGGCGGAGCGAGCATCTGGACCGCTGCCGCGCGGCGCTGCGGCGGCTGCACGACGAGTTGCAGCAAAAGCACCGCGAGACGCTGGAGAACCGCCTGGCCGCCGAAGAGTTGTGGATCCAATTGGCCGGTTCGGCGCCGCCGGCCGAATTGACGCTCGCGCTGGGCCGCATCCGCGGCCAACTGGCCGATCAGTATCGTCTGGCCGGCGCCGAACTGGAGGAGCGGAAAAAAGAGTTGGAAGCGCTCCACGGGGAACTGGCCGTGCAGTGCGAGGCGTTTACCGCCCGGAAAAAGCAATACGAAGCGTGGGCGGCGGCCCGGCAGCAGCAACTCGAGATCCAGGCCCGGCGACTCGTCGCCCGGGAAGAGGACCTCGAGGAGCTGCGGCGCAACTGTCTTCTGCAATATGCAAATCGCAAAATGCAAATTGCAAATTGAACGGAGGAGGATTTTCCCCCTCGGGAATTCTGCAAATCGGTTGTTATTTCCGGGGTTGGGGACGGCCCGGCTCGCTGAGGGCTTTCACGTACCTTTTGCTTTAGTCCGCAAAGGGATTCCCGCCGCCTTGGGAGTTGCCGGGTCTGGGGGTGAGCGTCGCCGGCCCCATTGCTCCTATTGCCTTGAACACGTCTTCTTCCAACGTCAGCCGCATGCGGAAGCCGTTTTCGGTGGGTTGCAAGGTCAAGCGGACGTGGTCCTTGCCTGCGGCGGAGCTTTCCAACGCGGAGGCGATCTTCTGGGCGGCCGCCCGGGCCTGTTCCGTGTCACCGGCGACGGCGAGGCACTTGGCCAGCGGAGTAACCGCCAGCGTCATTTCCAGCGGCAACGTTTCTTTGCCGGCCTGGGCCTTCGAGCGGTCGATGATTTCCTTGAGCGTTTTCCGGGCGTCGCGGCCGGCGGCGACGTAGACCTGCGTATCGCCCAGGCCGAGGATGATCTCGGTGCTCTCGCCCACCAGCGGCTGGACGGGTTCCTTGGGGACGGGGATCGAGAAGGTGTTGAAGCGGATCCCCTGATAGGTCTCCGCGTCGAGTTGGAGTTGACTGGCCTGCTCGAGTCCTTCCTCCTTGGCGGCGGCGGCCAGTTTTTTCACGACGTCCTCCAGCTTCTTCCCGTCGGCCACGGTCATCCCGGCCGCGGCGAACAGCGTCTTCTCGTCGGACTGGACCACGGCGCCGGAGTCAATGTTCTTCGCTTCCACCGTCCGGATTATCACGTCGAAGGCGTCCTTGAGCAACGCCTCGGCAAGCGACGCCTCCTTCTCGGGAAGCTCTTGTTTTTTGATCTCCTCCTCGATCACGGAGCGGACTTTTTCCAAGCTGGCCTTATGCTTGGCCGCGTCGGCGTCGGTGAGCGTGAGCGACTTGTGGACGGTCAGCGCGGCGCCGGGGAGATCGAAGCCGGCGAAATCGGTTTTGGCCGACTTCATCAACGCCGCCTGTTGCGCCAGATTCGATCCCGGCTTGGGCGTCAACTCCAGGTCGACGACCAGTTGGTTTGTTTGACGGTCGACGTTTTCGCCGATCACGAGTTGATCCAGGTCCTGGAGGGTCGTTGTGATCTGTTCCAGGAGGTATTCAACTCCCTTCAAGCGCAGCGCGTAGACCTCGTCGGATTCATCGGGTTCCTGCTGCATCAGGTAGGGGAGCGCATTTTTGTATTCGGACAAGGACTCGACGAGCTGCGCGGGAAGGTTTTTCATCTCGACCTGGAAGGCGTAGAGATATTTTTTCGGCAGGTCGCCGAGCAGTTTCGCGGGATCGTCGGGCAGGGCGTCGAGTTGGGACTTGACGTTGGTGATGCAGGCCCAGGGGCCGCGCTGCACGACCGTGATCGGGATACCGGGGGGAACGGTGATCTCGTAGGCGCCGTTGTTCTCCTCCACCGGCAGGTTGAACATCGCTTTTAACAATTCGATCTGCTGTTTCACGTCGGACAGCGGCAGGAAGGCGACCACGGTCGGCATGCCGCCCTGCCCGAGGTTCTCCACCACCAGGCCCCAAGGAGCGTCTTTATCGAGACCGGCAAGGCCCTTGCCGCCGGTCATCATGGTAATCATCCCTTCCGTGGCTTTGCCCGAGTCGGGCTGGCCGCTGAGCTTGCTGATCACCTCCATGCTGGACATCAGTTCGTTGTAGCTGGCGACGGAAATGATCAATTCGGGCTTCATCTCCGCG
Organism: Pirellulales bacterium; assembly: GCA_016936015.1. Taxonomy (GTDB): domain Bacteria; phylum Planctomycetota; class Planctomycetia; order Pirellulales; family Thermoguttaceae; genus JAFGPV01. The sequence goes on along the minus strand of JAFGPV010000136.1, from coordinate 26,488 downwards.
GCCGAAATCCGCGGCGAGGCCGACCACGTCAGACCGGCCAAGGTGGCTGCCGCCGTCACGAAACGCATCAACTTTTTCACGGTTCATACTCCTGTGCTATGGGGTGAATGCCGATTGTGCCGTACATTCCAAGGGAAGGAACTTTCCGGAAAAACACGGTTGTTCCGCCGGAGACGGATTACGGATTATTGGAAGTGTAGCACGGGCATTATACCTTTGCCCGCCGCCGAGGACAAATTGAGCGGTATTTTCGGCGTCCCGAGGGGGAAAAGACCGGGAATACCCTTCCCCGCCGCCGCCGCCCTTCGGCCCCCTCCGCGTGATTTTCCGACGCGGCGGGGGGGAAGGGGCGACATGTGGCGGCGGATGCGTATTCCGTCACGGATGTCCGCCTTTGAGCATCCGGTCGAGCGCCCAGCGGCAGATCAACCGCTGCACGCCCGGCTCCAACTCCAACCGGTAGCGCACGCCGCGGTCGATGGCTTGCACGGTCAGTAGCAGGTGATCGGCCTCGGGCGACTTTTTCAGTTCCTCGGCCATCCGCCGGGCGACGGGCCGTTCGTGCGCTTTGCCCTCGACGGCGACGAACTCCGCCAGCCGGCAGAGGTCGAGCGAGAAGCGGATCGGCGGCGCACTGGAGGTCGAGGCGGAGGCCGAGGCCTCGATGACCTGCTTGAGCGTGTTGATCGGTTCCCTGCCCGCGGCCACGTAGACCGATTCCTTGTCGGTGCCGATGACGATTTCGAGGGTTTCGCCGATCAGCGAAACCATTTTCTCGCGGTCCTTGGCCTCCGGCGGGATGGGCAGCGAAAGGGTGTGCAGTTGGACGCCCCGGCACTGGTCGGCGTCGAACTTCACCCAGTCAGCCACGACCGGTTTCTCGGCCTTGGCCGCCGCGTAAACGGTTTTCAGCATTTCTTCGATCCGGCCGTCGTTGGCCACGCAGCCGCCGGCCAGAATCGTGGCCGACTGCGGCTTCAGGACCACGGCCAGTCCGCCGTCGGCCCGGCCGCTCTTGACGGACCGCTCCAGCAGGTCGATCACCTGGACGAGCAGTTTCTTCGCGGCCTCCGCCCTCTCGGGGTTACGCTCTTTCTTCTCGATTTCGGCGATTTTTTGGAGTTTCACCGTCTGGAGAATTTGTTCCAGCAACTCGGCTTTGAAGGGGGGCAGCTTGCCGACCCAATTGCCCGTCAGGGTCGCCTCGGGCAGGAGGAAGCCCGAAAATCGGCTCGGGCCGTCCTTTAGCGCCGCCGCGGCCTGGTCGATGGGGGAGCCTTCCTTGCCGGTCGCGGAGACGTCGAAATAAGTCTTCTGTCCCTCGGCGTCCAGCGCCAGTCCCAACGTCACTTCCTCCATGCCGTCGATCAGCCGTGTCAGCACCTTGAGGACTTCCCCGGCGACCTGTTTGCGGATGGCGTATTCATCGTCGGATTCGAAGGGTCGCCGGCGCATGTCCCGCTCGGCTTCCGCCTTGAGTTTGGTGCACAGGTCTTCCCGTTGCTTTTCAGTCGCGTTGGAGGCCATCAGGCGGAGTGCCACGGCGTACTGCCGGGGCAGATCGCCCAGGAGTTTTGCCGGATCGGCCGGCAGATTGGCGAGGTCCTCGGCCCTGGAGGCGAAGAACGCCCAGCCGGCGCCCTGCTTGACGAAGGTGGTTTTTCCGTCCTTCTGTACCTTGTACATCCCGTCGCCCAGCGCTTCCGGCTCGCCGGTAAAGGGCTTGAGCACTTCGTAGAACTTTTGCAGTTCGGTGACGGGCAGGAAGACGAAGCCCGATTTCTTGTGGCCGTCGTCGAAGAACGCCGCGCCCCAGGGCCGCGATTTGTCCAGGCCCGCCAGCCCCTCTCCTTTGGTAAACAGTTTCAACATGCCCTCCAGCGAGGCGCCCAGCTCGGGCACGTCCACCATTTTGCCGACGGAGGCGAGGTCGGCCTTCAGGGCGTCGTAACCGGCCAGGGAAACGACCACGAGCGGATTCGTCCCCGACGCCGAATCGGCCAGCACCGCCGGGGTCCAGGGCGCCGTCGCCAGGGCGCCGATCAGCAGGAAGAGGAACATCTTTTTCACGGGCGGGTCTCCTTTTAAAGGGGGCAGGGGTTAGGGGGCAGGGGTTAGGGGGGAACTCTATACTTCCCGGGAGAAAACGGGATTTCTCCTTATGTTGTTCGATGGTTGGGGGAAAATCTTGGAAGAATAATTTGCCTCTGTGTGAGGAGTCCATGAAAACTGCTTCACCTGCTGGACAAGCCAGCAGGGGTCGAACGCTTTTTCGCGTGTTTTCTAGCTGATGAAACGTCTTCACCTGCCAGGCAAGCTGGCAGGGGCCGAGACCCTCACGTTACCCATGCTATTGTTTCTGTTTTTCCTGAATTTTTATGGGGAAAGGCGAGATTTTCGGCTTCGATTTTTCCAACTTGCACCCCCTGGGAAGGGAATGGTTTATGGGATTGGGGAGTTATGGTTTTAGTCAACAGGTACACCAAACGGGCAATTTCCGAGGAATTGGCCCCCCGGAAAGGCTTATTATTAGTTCTTTTGGGGAGGCTGTTGTACAGCAAAAATGGTTTTTTTCCACGTTTTTTATTTGGGCCGCCTCTCTTCCGAATAAGCGGCGGGGAGCCACGGGGCGCATATCTTCAGCGCGGATGGAAGTGGTTTCGGGTAAGGGTGCGCAAGCTCGATACATGGTCATTTGTACATTATAGCGAAGCAGGGTGCTATGGCAAGAGAACTTTTTGACCACCCGGAAGAACTCTCAGGAGAAAAGATCTGGCAACCCTCCGGGTTGCTTAAGGAATGATTATTTTACTTCTTCCCGGAGGTCTTGCGACCTGGCTACCGGCTAGCAATCCGAAGGATTGCGATACGATGGGTTCTCTTCCAGCATCTCGGCGTAGGAGCCGGGCAGGAGGGTGTCGTCGGTGACGCCGAATTGTTCGCGGAGATAGTCGAGGACTTTGCGGCTGGGGGTCTCATCGGCCTCGGGACTGAGGACGGCCTCGAATTCGAGGAACGCGCCCAGGCCCTCGACCTGGTCGAGGTGCACCCGGACGTTGCAGACCATGAAAATTTCGCGGCGTTTTTTGACCACCACCCGGACGCCATGCGCCGCCGTCAGGAGGTTTTTCAGCTCCTCCGGCCGCTCGACCGGCACCAGGAGGTAATCGCTGGGGCTGGCTTGGAGTTCGTCGGGCCGGTCGTACCAGATGAGTTGGGCTACGAGGCCCTCGATCTCCCGGAGTTTGAGCCGACCCCGCGCGCAATGGAAATACGTGTCGGTTTGCTCTTGGGGGCTGACGTAGTCGTTCGCCACGCGCCGGGCGATTTCCCGGGCTGCCGCCAAATCGTACAGTTGCGCTTTCAGTTCAATGTTCCGCATGATTGCATCTCCCCTCTCCCCGACCACTGCGTGGTGCCCGGAGAGGGGCAGGGGGTGAGGGTTGCATCACCTGGCCGCCCTCACCCTAACCCTCTCCCGGAGGGAGAGGGGACTGAAGGGGACAGTTCCCGGGCCGATCCTTCCAGAGGTCGTTCCGCCAGCCGGTTTGGTCGATCCGTTTGAATTCCTCCCGGACGTCGTCGCCTTCGTAGAACGAGAGCCAGCCGTAGAGGGCCTCGGTTTTTCCGGGCGGGCAGTCGGGGAACTTCGGATCGCTGTGGAAGCACGGATTGCGGGGATTGTTCCAGATGCGGTCGCAGGGGACCCAGGCGGTAATCACCCACCGCCGACCGTCGGCCGTCCCGTAGGCGGTGTAGGGCTTTTCGGAGACGAGTTGCGGCCGGGCTTCGTTCTCCATGCCTTTCATCCCCTTGAGGAACACGCAGTTCTGCACGCGGAGGTCGGTCAGCGTCCCGTCGGTGCCGTTGGTGAGCGTCAGTTTCATGCGGACCGATTGGCGGTCGGGAAGGAACTTGGCGTAGTATTCGATTCCGTTGGGCAGTTTCCGCTTCAGATCCAGACCGCCGCCGGGCAGGCGGTTCCATTCCAGCTTTTCCAGGGTGACGCCCTTCTTGGTCCAGACGGTGGGGACGTCGACGTGGGCCAGGTAGACCAGCCCGAAATTCGACCAGATGGCCTCGGGGACGTCGTAGACGACGTAGCTCTTTTCGTCCCAGGGCGCGAAGATGGTGACCTTGGTTTCGCGCTGCCGGGTGACGTCCAGTTCGCCCCAGTTGCTCAAGGGCCGGCCGCCGGGCCAGGGCGCGATCCGCAGGGGGGCATTGGCGGGCCGCTCCGGCCGGGTCTCGGGGCGGATGTCGAACCGCCGGAGCGCCTCCTCGATCTCCTTCGGCGACAGGCCGGTGGCCTCTGCAATTTCCGCGTTCGTAAAATAATGATCCCAGACCATGTTTTGCAGCCAGTAGCGCAGCTCGGCCTCGGACGGCGGCCTGCGCGATTCGGGATTCACCGCCGGCGGAGCGGACGCGCCGCCTTCCGGTTCAACCGTTTCGCAGGGTTGGTCTTTCCAGAGGTCGTTCCGCCAGCCGGTCCGGTCGATCCGTTGGAATTCCCCGCGGACGTCGTCGCCTTCGTAGAACGAGAGCCAGCCGTAGAGGGTTTGGGTTTTGCCGGGCGGGCAGTCGGGGAATTTGGGGTCGCTGTGGAAGCACGGATTGCGGGGATTGTTCCAGCAACGGTCGCAGGACGTCCAGGCGGTGATTACCCAGCGTCGGCCGTCGGCCGTCCCGTAGGCGGTGTAGGGCTTCGAGGAGACGACCTGCGGTTTGGCCTCGTTCTCCATGCCCTTCATGCCCTTGAGGAACACGCAGTTCTGCACGCGGAGGTCGGTCAGCGTCCCGTCGGTGCCGTTAGTCAGCGTCAGTTTCATGCGGATGGCACGCGGGGTCGGCGCCAGCTTGGCGTAGTATTCGATCCCATTGGGCAGCTTTCGCGTGAGATCCAATCCGCCGCCGGGCAGGCGGTTCCATTCCAGCTTTTCCAGGGTGATCCCTTTATTTGTCCAGTAGGTCGGCCCGTGGACGTGGGCGAGGTAGATGAGACCAAGGTTGGAAAAGATCGCCTCCGGCATGTCGAGGACGACGTAGCTCGAGTCGTCCCAGGGGGCGAAGACCGTGGCCTTGGTTTCGCGGCGTCGGGAAGGCTCCACTTGCTCGCCCCAGTCGCTGACGGCCCGGCCGCCGGGCCAGGGGACCATTTTCAGCGGGGCGTCTTTTTTCCGGGCAGGACGGTTCTCCGGCCGGATGTCGAACCGCTTGAGTGCCGCGGCGATCTCGGCCTGCGACAGGCCCGTGGCCGCCTCGATCTCCGCGGTGCTGAAGCGGTGATCCCGGACCATGTTTTGGAGCCAGTAGCGCAACTCGGCTTCGGAAGCCGGCTTGCGCGATTCGAAGCCGGACACCGGCTCGGCGGAAACCGTTTTCGGCAAAATCGCAAAACCGACGATTGCCGCCGCAATTGCCGCCAGTCCCCGTATCGTGCGAACCTTTCCGGAAGTTGTTTTCATGGTCGGTTTTCCTTGTATGCAAGTCATTGTTGAGCAACGGATAACGGCTCATGGTGCGTTAATTTCGGGTGGTTGTCAAGCGCAGGGGGCTCCTCAGATTGCTCATGTGACCTAGCCGGCGGCTAACAGCCGCCGAGAGAAACGGGTACTCCTCGCGGCTGTTAGCCGCCGGCTATTGGCTTGATCAATCCAAGACCCATTAACCGGTTGATTGAAAATGACTTGCGCACCGCAGGAAAAATTTTTAATATTCCGTTGACAACGTTCAAATGAACGTTATAATGAAGTTCAAATGAACTTCTTAGAAGGAGAATGCGCCATGGAACCACTGCCCCCGCTGCCGAAATCGGAACTGGAGATCGCCCGGATCGTCTGGGACTTGAAAGAGGCGACCGTCCGCCAGGTCCTGGAGGCGCTTCCGGAGGAGCGGCGGCTCGATTTTTGGACGGTGCAGACGTACCTCCGCCGGCTGAAGGCCAAGGGGTACTTGAAGACCCGGCGCGCGGGCCGGACGAACGTGTACAGTCCGCGGGTCGCGCCCGACCGGGTGATCGGGGAGGTGGTGGTGGATTTTCTCGACCGGATGTTCGACGGCGAAGCGCTGCCGCTGGTCCACCACCTGATCCACGACCGGGGCCTGACGGACGAGGAGATCGACCGGCTTCAGAAAACGTTGGACGACTTGAAAAGGGGAAAACGATGAACCTGCATTTCGACGCCTTCCAGCGATTGGCACTCGATCAGCTTTGGCAGGCGACGGCGGTCATCCTGGTGGTCGGCCAACGTCCTGGTGACGACGCGGCCGCAACAGGAACTAATTACCGGAGATCCGCTCCCGGGGCGTCCTCGGGAGCGGTTTCCTTTTCCAGGCCGCCGGAGAGAATGAAGCCCTCCAGCAGGACGGCGTTTTCCCAAAGATTCTGGAGGCTCTCCAGGTACGCCAGGTTGACCTGGCAGTAGGTGCGCTGGGCGGTCAGCAGTTCCAGGTAGGGATATTCGCCCTGCCGGTATCCGACCAGGACCAGGTTGAGCGACTGCTTGGCGTCGGGGAGGATCGCGGCGGAGTATTTCTCGACCTGCTGTCGGGCGTTTTCGTAGCGCCTGAAGACGGCGGCCAATTGTTCCTGGAGACGGAGTTCCACGCGGCGGACTTCGCTTTCGGCGGCCGTCAGTTCGGCAAACGCCCGGCGGATGTTCCCCTGGTTGCGGTCGAACAGCGGCAACGGCACGGCGAACGAGACGCCGGCGATGGTGTCTTCCGTGGCGTTGTCGAATTGCAGCTTGGCCTGGAGGTCGAGATCGGGGATGCGGCCGGCGTAGGCCCGCTGGATGGCGCAGCGGGCGCGGGAGACCCCGGCCTGGGCCTGGGCGCGCTGCGGACTTTCGGCGCAGATCCGCGTCAGCGACTGCTCCCAACCGAAGCGGGACGGGGGTCCGTCGAGGCGGCCGGCCACCGCGTCGACGTCGACGGCGGGGAGGCCGACCACGGCCGCCAGGCGCCGGGCCGCCCCTTCGAGTCGATTCTCCGCGTTCTGCCGGCTGAGTTCCGCCGTCTCCGCCTCGATCCGCGCCTGGAGCGTATCGACGCGGCTGACTTCCTGGGCCTTCAGCAGGGCCTCGGCGGTCCGGAGTCCTTCGCGGCCAATCCGGACCAGGTCGCCGTGGACTTCCAGCGATTGCCGGGCGACGACCAGGGCGTAATACGTGCGGCGGACGTCGTTGAGGACGCGGCGCCGTTGGACGCACCACGCCCATTCCGCCTGGGAGATTTCCTGGGCCGCGACGCTCTGATTCAGCCGGAGCTTGCCGGCGGTGACGATGCGCTGCCCGACGAATCCGCCTTGTTGCCCCGCGCGGCCGTCGTCGCCCATCTCGTCGGCCTCGTAGCCGATCTCGGGATTGGGATATAAGCCGCCTTGCACGTAGTTTCCCCGGGCGGCCTCGATGCGGGCGGCGGCCTGCGCCAGGGTGGGATTGCAGTGGAGCGCCGTCGCCTCCAGATCGCTTAACGTCAGCAGCGGAACCGGAGTCTGCGGAACCGCGGAGGGAGGAGGCAGCGGAGCGATCGGCGGCGGCGATTGGGCGGCGCAGAGCGCAGCGCCGAAGACGATTTCCCATGCCGCCAGATTCCACACTCGTCGCATCATGCACTCCTATTTTTCCATCGAACCATCAAGCCGCGGCCCTATCGGGCCTCTTCGCTTTGTATCGGCAAGATCGAAGATTATTAATGTATCGACTTTGCGGGTTTTTCGGGAATGATATAATTCCTTGTGAAACATCGGGTTAGGCGGTTTTCCCCCGCAAAAGGCGCTTTTATTTCGCACGGGGATTTTACGTCCCGGGCGATCGGAAGGATAAATCTCCATAGTCTCGCCAGGTTCAAATGGATAAAATACAAAGACAATGCGTTACATTACTCACCGACTGGCCTTGCTGGCAGTGCTGTTCTATACGTCCGGCGGATGTTGCGCTCACCATCTGTTCGCCCAATGCCGGGACGGCCGGGTGGAGGGGACGAACCGGTTCACAACAATTGGGACAGTCCCCTTATTGCAGCACGGCGACGTGCACTCGACGTGCCACGGCAACCACTGCCAGCACCCGGGCCACGTTTGTGATGCGGGATCCTGCGTCTTCATCACGCCGCAGAAGGAATCTTCCGAGAGGACCGGTCTCCCGTACTCTCCCGCCCCGGCGCCGGCCGACGGCGGAACGCTGTGCCCCGCCCACCCGACGGCGTTGGATCGGTCCCACGATTCCCATTCTTTCCGTAGTCCGGCTCTTCGGCTGCACCTGGTGAATCAGGTTCTTTTACTCTGATTTTTCCGCGATCCAGTTCTTGTTCCGTTTGATGCTGCGCTCATCGTGGAACCGAGGCGCGCGGCGATGCGTTTTTTCCAATCACAGGAGAAGCAATACGATGGAGACGGTCCAAACAGATCGGTTCTCGCGATCGGCACATCGGTCCGATCCGGAGCACGCGACCGAGTTCGGCACCCCGGCGCGCCGGAAACCCCGCCGCCGGCCGCGGTTGAAGATTGCGGTGGCCGCGGGCGTGGTTGTGGGGATCGTCCTGGCCGCCTGGTTGACGCGGCAAGCGTGGCTGCCGCTTGTCCGGCAAACGACGGCTGCAGTTCACGAAAAGGCGGGAAGCGAAGCCGCCGATTCCGACCACGATCACGATCAAGACCACGATCATGCCGGGCACGGCTCGGAAGGTACTGTCCCAGCCGGGGAAATCGGTTCATTGGAACTCAGCCCCCAGGGCCGGAAGAACATCGGGCTGACGCTGGAGACCGTGGCCCTGCGGGATTTCGAGCGGACGGCGCCGATTCCCGCGGTGCTGGTCGACCGGCCGGGACGAACTCGGCTGGCAGTGTCGGCCCCGATGACGGGCATCGTGCGCCGGGTGTATCCGCTGCGCGGCGAGGCCGTCTCGCCCGGCGCCCCGCTGTTCGACCTGCGGCTGACGCACGAGGACCTTGTGGAGAAGCAGAGCGCCTTGCTGCGGCTCGTCGAAGAACTGGACGTGGTCAAGCAAGAGGTTGCCCGGCTGGAGGAGGTGACCGCCAGCGGGGCGGTGGCGGGCAAGCGGCTGTTGGAACGCCGGTATGAACAGCAGAAGCTCGAAGGGGCCCTCCGCGCCGGACGCCAGGCGCTCGCACTGCACGGCCTGACCGAATCGCAGATCGAGCAGATCGTCCGGCGGCGCCGCTTGATTTCCTCCGTGACGATCAAGGCCCCCGAGCCGCCCGATTGCGAAGGCGGCGACGGGCACGAGGCGCTGCTGCAAGTGGAGGAGCTGGACGTGACCTCCGGCGAGCACGTGACGACGGGAACCCGGCTCTGCACGCTGGCCGACTACTGCCAGGTGTACGTCGAAGGCAAGGCGTTCGCCCACGACGCCGAGGTTTTGAACGAAGCCGCCCGGCGGGCCGTGCCCGTCACGGCGGTCGTCGAGGGGGACGGATCGGGCCGGCAGGAAGTGCCCGATCTGCGGATTTTGTACGTCGAGAACGAGATCGACCGGGACTCGCGCGCGCTGAGGTTTTACCTCCAACTGCCCAATCAGTTGATCCGCAACGAGCAATCGTCGGCGGGCCGCCGCTTCATCGAGTGGCGGTACAAATCGGGCCAGCGGGCGGAGGCGCTGCTGCCCGTGAAGCAGTGGAAGGACCGGATCGTGTTGCCCGTCGAGGCGGTGGTGCAGGACGGGACGGAGCGGTTCGTCTATCGACAGGTCGGCGACCGGTTCGAGCGGAAGGCGGTCCACGTCGAGCACCGCGATCCGCGGTGGGCCGTGATCGAGAACGACGGCGTCCTGTCCCCCGGCGACGTGGTAGCCGGTCAAGGCGCGTTCCAAATCCACCAGGCGCTGAAGAACCAAACCCGGGGTGGCGCCGATCCCCACGCGGGACACCACCACTGACGCGGAGGATTGGATGCTCAACAAACTGCTCAACGGCGCGATCCGCTTCAGCTTGCGTCAGCGGGTGCTGATCGCTGCGCTGGCCGTTTTCCTCCTGGTCTACGGAGGGTGGCGGATCTCCGAATTGCCGATCGACGTCTTCCCCAGCCTCGACCGGCCGCGGGTGGTGGTGATGACCGAAGCGCCGGGTCTGGCGCCGGAAGAGGTCGAAACGCTCGTCACATTTCCCCTGGAGTCGGCGTTAAACGGCGCCACGGGGGTCCAGGCGGTCCGGACGGCCTCGGGGGTCGGGCTGTCGATCATTTACGTCGAGTTCGACTGGGGGACCGACGTCTTCGTCGACCGACAGATCGTCGCCGAGCGGTTGGCGATGGTTACCGACCGCATGCCGCCGGGCATCACGCCGCAACTGGCGCCGATCTCCTCGATCATGGGCCAGATCATGATCATCGGCTTGTGGAGCGAGGACGGGCGGACCTCGCCGATGCGGCTTCGCACCCTGGCCGATTGGGTCGTCCGGCAGCGGCTGCTGACGATCCCCGGCGTCTCGCAGGTGTTCGTGATGGGCGGCGAGCGGATGCAGTTTCAGGTCCTCGTCGATCCCCAGGCCCTGCTCCGCTATGGCGTGACGCTCGGCGAAGTGAAAACGGCCCTGGCCGAGAGCAACGAGAACGTCACCGGCGGATACCTCGATCAGCAGGGGCCGAACGAACTGCTGGTCCGCGTGCTCGGACGGATCCGCTCGGTGGAGGAGATCCGGAAAATCGTCGTCAAGACGCGGGAGGGCCGGCCGGTGCTGATCGAACAGGTAGCCCGGGTCGTCGAAGGGTCGGAAGTCAAACGGGGCGACAGCGCGGCGTTCGTCCGCCGGGGGCAGGGCGGCTTCGACGGCGGCCCGGCCGTGGTGATGACCGTCAACAAGCAGTCCGGCGCAGACACCCGCCGGGTCAGCGAAGAGATCGTCAAGGCCCTGACCGACCTCCAAGCCGGCCTGCCGAAAGAAGTCCGGCTCCATCCGGAGATGTATCAACTGCGGTCCTTCATCGACCTGGCGATCGCCAACGTGCTTGACGCCCTGCGGGACGGGGGCATCCTGGTGGTGATCGTGCTGTTCCTCTTCCTGTTGAACTTCCGCACCACGTTCATCACGCTGACGGCCATCCCGCTTTCGCTGGTGATTACGGGGGTGGTGTTCACGGCGTTTCACCTGTCGATCAACACGATGACGCTCGGCGGCCTGGCGGTGGCGATCGGCGAATTGGTCGACGACGCGATCATCGACGTGGAAAATATTTTCCGGCGGCTGCGGGAGAACCGGCTTCGGGGAAATCCGCGGCATCCGCTGGCGGTTGTGTTCCAGGCGAGCGTCGAGATCCGGAACTCGATCGTGTTCGGCACGCTGATCGTGGTGCTGGCGTTTCTCCCGGTCTTTGCCCTATCGGGCATGGAGGGCCGGCTGTTTGCGCCGCTGGGAATCGCCTACATCGTCTCGATCCTCTCGTCGCTGCTGGTTTCGCTGACGCTGACGCCCGTGCTCTCGTATTGGCTGCTGGCGAAGGGGCGGCTGTGGCCTTGGCTGGCGGGCCTGATCGCGCCGGCAACGGCCTTTGCCGTTTCGCGCTGGGTGGTTCCTTCCGCCCTGTCGCTGGGCGGACTGTCCGGGGCGGGGGCGTGGTGGTCCGGCCTTCCCACGGGAATCCACGCGATCGTCGCCCTGCTGGCAGGCCTGCCGCTGTGGCGGCTGATGATGTGGGCCGACCGCTTCTCGCAGCGGGAGGGCTGGTTGCTGCGCGTGCTCCAAGGAGTAGCCGGGCGGGTCATCGGCGGGAGCCTCCGCGCCCCGCTGCCGGTGCTTGCCGGCGCTTTTGCGGCGGTGGCGGCGGGCTGTTTCGCGCTGGTCCGCCTGGAGCGGGACTTTCTGCCGCCGTTCGACGAAGGAGTCGTTCAGATCAACGTGATCCTGCCGCCGGGCACTTCGCTGGCAACGTCGCGGGCCGTGGCCCGGAAGGTGGAGGCCCGGCTCCAGGAAATCGATCCCCTCGTTACGCTGGTCCGCAAGACGGGCCGGGCGGAATTGGACGAACACGCGGTCCCGGTCAGCGCCTCGGAGTTCATCGCCACGCTCGACCCGAAAAGTACATGGAGCCGGGAGAAGACGCTGGAACGCATCCGCGAGGCCTTGGCCGACGTGCCGGGGATCGACGTCAGCGTCGAGCAGCCGCTGGCGCATTTGATCTCCCACATGCTCTCCGGCGTGCAGGCCGAGGTGGCGATCAAGCTCTACGGCGACGACCTGCCGGTCCTGCGGCGGAAAGCGGAGGAGATCCGCGCCGCCGTGGCCGGCGTACCCGGCGTGAAGGACCTCTACGTCGAGCGCCAGGTCGAGATCCCTCAATTGCGGATCGAGATCGACGGCCATCAGCTCCAGAAGTACGGCCTGCGGCGGAGCGACGTCAACCGGACCGTCGCCACGGCGATGCACGGGCAGGTGGTTTCCGACGTGCTGTTGGGCCAGCAGACCTTCGCCCTGCTGGTCCGCTTCGACGAGCCGTTCCGCGAGGACGTCGAGGCGGTCAAGCGGTTGGCGATCGACCTGCCGGGCGGCGGAACCACCAGCCTCGACTCCGTGGCCGACGTCTATCCGGCCGGCGGGCCCAACACGATCAACCGCGAACAGGTGCGGCGGCGGATCGTGGTCCAGTGCAACACGGCGGGTCGGGGCCTGGTCGACGTCGTGCGGGACGTCAAGCGCCGAGTCGCCCCGATCGAGCGGACGCTTCCGACGGGTTATTTTGTCGAATACGGCGGCCAGTTTCAGAGCCAGCAGTCGGCCGCGCGGCGGATCGCCGTCTATTTCGCCGTGACGATCGCCGGCATCTTCCTGGTCCTGTACTCGATGTTCCGCTCGACCAACCTCGCGCTGCAGGTGATGATTGCGCTGCCGGCGGCGCTGATCGGTTCGGTGGCGGCCCTCTATCTGACGGGCCAGACGCTGACCGTGGCCGCGATGGTGGGCTTTATCTCCTTGTGCGGGATCGCCTCCCGCAACGGCATCCTGCTGATCCAACACTATCTGCACCTGGTGCGGTACGACGGCGAGACGTGGTCGCGGGCGATGATCGTCCGCGCCGGGCGGGAGCGTCTGGCCCCGGTGTTGATGACGGCGCTGACCTCGGGCATCGGGCTGGCGCCGCTGGCGCTGGCGGCCGGCGAGCCGGGCAAGGAGATCCTCTATCCCGTGGCCACCGTGATCATCGGCGGCCTGATCACCAGCACGCTGCTGGAGTTCCTGGTCCGGCCGGCCCTGTTCTGGCAATTCGGGATCCGCTCGGCCGTGCGGGTCCTGAACCGGACGCCGGAAGAAAGCGTCCTGGAAGGATCCGATGCTCCAGCGCCTTCGTCGCACGAGGGCGGCTGACGATGAAGTTCTGAACGGAAGTCACATGGAAGTCTACGGGAAAATAAATATTTCTCTCATCAAGTTCTAATAAGGGTATGGATAATCTCATCCACGGTGCGAGGATTTTCGGCCGACGTTTTCAAGAATTTTTCCGTAGTCAGAGTTTTCAGGGAGCCGCCGGCCGGAGCGTCCGTAGAAAAGCGATCCTTGCGCCCGACATCCGCCGCGGTCGGCCGTGCGGCTCCCTGCCCCTTTTTTTCAGAGGAGTTTTGAGATGAATGAGACGAGAGTGAAACATGAAATTCACGATTTGTGGGCGGCCGCCCGCGCCCGACGCGGCTTTACGCTCGTCGAACTGTTGGTGGTGATTGCAATCATTGCGATGCTGATCGGGCTGCTGTTGCCCGCGGTGCAGGCGGCGCGCGAGGCCGCCCGCCGCTCGAGTTGCGCCAATAACCTGCGGCAGATCGGCCTGGGGGCGTTAAATTATGAATCCTCCCACAAGATGATGCCGGCCGGCGGGGAGGGGACCTATTACAATGACGGGACCACGTATCCCACCACCACCTTCGTCGATGCCGTGGACTCCGGCGGCAAGCGTTTGTTCCCCGGCGAGAAGAAGCATTCGCCGTTCACGATGATCCTCCCCTACATCGAGAAGCAGCAGCTTTACACGTCGATGGACATCGGCAAGGGTTACCGCGACTCCTATAAGAACGTCGTGGCGGCGGCCCAGGAGATTCCCACCTACCTCTGCCCGGCCAATCCCTGGCTGGGCACGCGGTTCAAGAATCCCATTTTCACCCAGACGGGAGACGCCAGCGCCAACGACGACTCCGCGGCGACGCTGGACACGGGCAAAGACGGTCCGACGGACTTCGGCCGGTTGGATTACTTCGCCACCGTGTACACCGACATCAACGGCGATCCGGCCAGCGCCACCTACGGCCAGCGGAACGCGACCGGGCACAAGTCGGTCAACGGCGTGGAGACCGCGGAGTGGAACCGCACGGACGGGGCCTTGTGCGTCCCGGCGGCCCCGCTGGCGGCCATCGTCGACGGCACCGCCAGCACGATCATGTTCATCGAGGACACCGGGCGGAACCATCCGTCGCTGCTCTGGGGAACCAAGTCCAAATACACCGCGGACACCACGAACATGTGCGTGGCGGGTCTGGCCGACGCGAGCAACATGGCCACGGCCAACGGCGGCACCGCCAATTGCGGCGTCTACCGCTGGGCCGATCCCGACGCGGCGGGTAGCGGCGTTTCCGGACCTCCCAACAACAGCGAAGTCGGTTACACTCATTACATCAACAACAACGCCTCCCCCCTGGGCGGGCCGAGCGATTGCCCCTGGGGATCCAATAACTGCGGATTGAACGACGAGCCGTTCTCCTTCCATCCCGGCGGCAGCAACGCCGTCTTCGCCGACGGCAGCGTCCACTTCCTCTCAGAGGACATCGAGCCGTTGGTCATGCGGGCGTTGGTCACCCGGGCGGAAGGCGTCGAGATCCCCAACGGCAAGATTCCCGAGTAACCTCCCTCCGGAGTCTTGATGGTTCAAATCGTATCGTCCTCCGCCCTGCGACGGCCGTCGCGGGGTGATGGGGCGGTCGAGCCTGGTCGCCAAGACCGACGGCATCATCTCATTTTCCCACCTGTTCCGCGGCCTCAGCCGCCTTGGAAATTCACTCTTTCCAAGGCGGCTTTCTTTGCGTAAGACAGGTTGCCAACTTGTCCTACCAGGAGCTTGCCGAATTCTAACCGCGGCACAACAGATCCCTAATCGGTTCCAGATAGAATCGCGGCGAAACGACATGAAAACTCTCAAGATACAGTGCGTTATGCAGCGTCGATGGGTGGTGGTCCTCGGATTGATGCCGTTGGCGGCCGGCTGCGGCTCCGAGCCGCCGGAACCGGCGCCTATCAGCGGCCCGGCGGCGCTGCGGGATGATCCTGACGTCTACAAGCCGCCACCTGCCCGGAACCCCCTTCCTCCCAAACCCCGGAAAGTCATCGCTCCCCCTCCCCTTCCAGGAGTCAAGAAGAAGAGCGACGCTCCGCCGCCCTTGCCGGCCGATCTCGACCGGTGGACGGAGCAGGATTTCGCCCAAGCCCGTGCCCGGGATGATCGCCGACTCGTGGCGGCGGTCCAGCGGCGGGCCGAAAATCCTCGGGGCACGGCGGAGGAGGCGGCGATGCTGGCCGCACTCCTTCAGCCGTCGGCGGCGGGCAAGGCCGGCGCCGCAGCGCGCCTTTCTCAGGCAACGCTGGTCTGCGCCGTGACGGCGGCCTTGGGCGCCAACCGCACTACGGCCGCGCGGCAGACGCTCGTGCAACTCGTCCGCGGCGAGATTCCCGTTACGGGGCGGCAGGCGGCCGAAGCCGACGCGCTGCGGGCGCTGCTCCGGCAAGACTCGCCCGAAAGCGACCGGGCGGTCGTCCGGCTATTGACCGACCTGCCGCCACAGAATCCGTTTGAACTGCAACGACAGCCGCCCGATGTGCTGCGGAAAAACCTGGTTGACGTCGTCCGGGCCGACGGCTCCGCGCGGCTCCGCACCGAATTGGCGCAGGCGTTGACGGAGCGATCTCCTCCCGTCGCGGCGGGCAGCGTCTTGCGGTCCCTGTTGTGCGAATCCCATCCTCTGAATCGGGAAGCGCAGGCGATTCTCTACCGGAGCGAGCTGTCGGACGTCAAAACGCGAGCGGCGTTGGAAAAGCAGTTGCTCCTGGCCAGCCGGGAGGCGCTGGAATTGTTATTAGGGTTCGCGGACCTCTCCCCTGATGGCCCGGCATTGCCGGCCCGGGGATACAGCGCCCTCTGCTCCGCGCTCTGGGATCCGCGGCTGGCGGGCGTCCTGGACCTCCAGCACCAGGCATTGGCGACGTTGGCGGACAGACCAGGCTCGGTGCTGTTGGCGGCCTCGATTCCCCGGAGCGGGATGCGCGCCAAGTTGACGAAGACCTTGTGCCGCCATTGGGCGGAAGGTCCCCGGGCGGTCCGCACTGCCTGGCTGAAGGATCGGGGATTGGTCGAACCCGGCTTCCTGGCCGTATTGAAATCGGCGGAGCGGACGAATTGCCGGAAACATTCCGCCGTGCGGCCGGTTGCCCCGCAGAAGAAGACCCCGGAGCAGGAGTGGAACCAGTGGACGGAGGAGTTGGTGCGGTACTTCTGCCGGCGTTGTCACCGGGCCGCCTTGGCCCGGTCGGCGGCGGCGTACCGGGCGGGCGGGGACCCGAAATCCGGCGTCCGGCCGGCCGAGGGGCCGGTGCCGCCGCACCCGGACAGCAACGTCACGGCCGTATATCGGTGTGGCGGGTCCGAAGCGGGCGCCAATCGTCCGCCGGAATTCACCGACGAACCTTTGCGGATCCTCTATCTGCGGACGGAGGACCGGAAGAGGCTCCCTTCTCTGCTGGCCTACTACCGCCGGCAGGTGCAACGTTGCACCGAGCACGTCCTTCCGGACGGGTATTGGCTGGACGCCCTGGTCGAAGCGAAGGACGAAGGCCGGCTGCGGTCGATCGACGTCTTGCTGACGCGCCCTCGGGCCGGCCTCTCCCCGCCGGCCGGCGAGGCGCAGGAACTGACCGTCGAAATCCTCTTCGTTGAAACGGGGACGTTCCATGAATAAGAGCATGTCTTGGAGTCCCCCCTCTCCCTTTGGGAGAGGGGCAGGGGGTGAGGGTTGTATGGCAATAAATGCGGAAAATGACCATCTTTGCTCTTCATGCCCTCACCCTAACCCTCTCCCAAAGGGAGAGGGGACCTCTAAGAGCGTCGCTGCGCCGCCGCCCCGGATCATGTCCGCTTCCGATCCCCGGAAGCCAACCGATTTCCACGAAACCGCGATGCCCCTTTCGCCGAACCTTTGGGGAAACGTCGAGTGCTCCCGGTGCAAGTCGGCCAATGCCGCCGACCGGAACTTCTGCGGCCAATGCGGCGAACCGCTGTGGAACACGTGTCCTCAGTGCGCCGAACGAAATCACCTCGATCAGCGGTATTGCAGTCACTGCGGCACGGCCCTCCACGCCGCGGCAGGGCGCCTGCAAGGCCGCTTCGAGTCGGTCTGGCAAACCGCCCGGCGGCTCCGCGACCAGTGCCTCTTCGATGAGGCGCTGGATTCGTACCGGCAGTTGACGAAGCTCGGCGAGCCGGGGATCGAGGATCTCGTCAAGCAGACCAATGCGCTCATCTACCAGTGTGTGCTGGAAAGAGACCGGTTGCGGCGGGAAGCCGAGGAGGCCGGCCGGCGGGCGCGGCACTGCCTGAAAAGCAACGACTTCCGGCAGGCCGCGGCGCTGCTGGCGTCCGTTCCCGCGGCGCTGGCGACCGAGGACCTCCGGCAACTGCGGGAGGAAGTGCGGCAAGGACTGGCGGAAATCCGCCGTCTGCAAGCGGCGGTGCAGGCCGCCCAAACCGCCCCCTTGTCCTTCAATCTGCTGCGGAAGCTGGGACGGTTTCTCGAACTCTGTCCCGGCGATCCGGAAGCCTGCGGTTTGAAAAGCCGTCTGCAAAAAGAACTCAAGGAGCGGATCGAATCCTGCCTGGCAGGGTGCCGTTATGAACGAGTTGCGGAACTCCTGGAGGGCATTCCCCGCGTTTTCTTCGAGGATTCCTTGAGTCTGCTGGAAATTCGCGCCCGGGAACTGCACCGGCTGGTTTGGGACTTGCGCCATGCGCCCGCGGCCGACGCGGTGCTGGCGGCGCTGGCGCGGCGATTTCAGCAATTGGCGCCGCACGACGAGAAAAACCGCGCTCTCTGCCGCACCCTCGAGCGGCGTCTGGCGAAACACGCCCGGGATAAACGCCCGGGAGCACTGCCTTGGGCGGCGCCGCCGGAACGCACCGCCTTGGGACCTCCCGTGGACTGGCTCCGAGACGTCGGAAGAATTGTCGTCGCCGCGCGGGCCGACGCCGCCGACGTGCTGGCTGCTCCCGGCCGGTTCGCGCTGGCCTGCGGCCTGGCGCTGCAGGAAGTGGATCTTGCGCCGATCGGGTGGAATTTTCTCTCCTGCAAAAAATCGTTCCTCAAAAGGCTGGCTGCCTGGAACGTCCTGGGCAAGTCTCCAACGGCCTGGGGCCTCGATCTCGGCTGCTCGGCCCTGAAAGCGGTCAAATTGCGGCGGGTCAGCGGATCCCCGGGATGCAGATTGGAGGCCGGCGTGTGCATCGAGCACCGCAAGCCGCTTGGTCAGACTACCCATGAAGAAGAATACCGGGCCGTGGTCGGCGAGACGCTTAAGGCGTTTTTTTCACGGTTCCCCAGGGGAAACGAGTGGATCTGCCTAGGATTGTCGTCCGTGCCGTT
The DNA here is from genome assembly GCA_016936015.1 of Pirellulales bacterium. Lineage (GTDB taxonomy): Bacteria > Planctomycetota > Planctomycetia > Pirellulales > Thermoguttaceae > JAFGPV01. The sequence continues at coordinate 7,867 of JAFGPV010000136.1, read as the reverse complement.
CTTTTTCCGGCAGTTCGAACTACCGCCGATGCCGGCCGACAAGGTTCCTGCGGCCGTGCAATTCGAGGCCCGGCATCGGTTTCCCGCGGCGTTGAAAGATTTAGTTTGGGATTACCTCGTTTTTCCCAGCCTCGATCCGCCCTCGAAGGCCGACGTCCCGCGGCGGATCACAATCGCGGGCGCAAAAATCCCACTTCTTACGAGGCGGCTGGAGATGTTGGCTGAAGGGGGATTGAAGCCGGACGTGGTGCAGTGCGGCGCGGCGGCCCTTTACAATTTCACGGCGTGGAACTTTTTTCTTCCCTCCCAAGGGGCGGAGGCCTCCAAGCCGGCTGCTCCTCCCCCGCCGAGGGCCTGCGTGGATCTGGGCGGCGAAACGATGCATTTTGTCGTCTGTGGGCCGGGATTGTTTTGGGAGCGGAGCTTCCCGATCGGCGCCGACCGGCTCAACCGGCTGCTGGTGCGGGAGTTCAACCTGACCTTCGCCCAGGCCGAGGGGTGGAAGCGCAATCCGGACGCCGCCCCGGACTTCGGGAAACTCTCCGACGTCCTCCAGGCCGGTTTCGCCGACGTCGTCCAATCGCTCTCCGAAGCCGCCGAGGCCTATGAAAAGGCCTACCCGGACGCTCCCCTGTCGCGATACCTGACCGTGGGAGGCGGGTTTCTTGTCCACGGATTGTTGCGCTATTTGTGGCACCAGCGCTAAAACTTCCCCAACAAATATCTTGCAGTTCATTAACCGTTTGCTAACAAAAGGCGGTTACGTTGGTAGAAGAGCATCCGCCCCTAAAAGCACGCGCACTCCAATTCCTGCGGGAAGAAACGGCCCATGGTGACGCGGTCGATACTCGTGGTCGAGGACGAAGAGTCCATTCAGGAGCTGATCGGCTCCCATTTGCTCAAGGAGGGCTACCAGGTGACGGCCGCCGAAACGGGGGAACAGGCCCTGGAAATTGCCGGCGCCGCGCGCCTCGACCTGGTGCTCTTGGACCTGATGCTTCCCGGTGTGGACGGTCTGAGCGTCTGCCGCAAGTTGAAGGAGAATCCGCGGACCCGGGCGATCCCGGTCATCATGTTGACCGCCAAAGATTCCGAAAGCGACATCATCACCGGGCTGAACCTGGGTGCCGACGAGTACATCACGAAGCCCTTCAGCCCCTCGGTGCTGATGGCGCGGGTCCGCGCGATCTTCCGCCGACTGGAGACGGATCACCACGATCGGCTGGAAGGGGCGGAGACGGTGATCCGCATCCAGGAATTGACGATTCACCCCGGGCGGCATGAAGTGCTGTTGACGGGGCGCCCCCTGGACCTGACGGCCACGGAATTCGATTTATTGGCGTTCCTGGCCGCCAAGCCGGGCTGGACCTTTACGCGGCAGCAAATCATCGCCGGCGTCCACGGTGATAATTGTCCCATTACGCCCCGGGCCGTGGACGTGCAAATCGTCGGCCTGCGGAAAAAGCTGGCCTCGGCCGGCAATAACATCGAGACCGTCCGCGGCGTCGGCTACCGATTCAAAGATTTCAACGAGGGATGAGTTCCGATCATTTACTCTGGAGAAGGCGAGTCCCGCCGCCGAAGGTGGGTTTTACGCCTAACACCCATGTCAAAGGAGAAAAGAGCATGTGGAAGAGTTTCCGAAACTGCTCGCGCGTGACCGTCGTCCTGAGCGCCCTGGCCGTCCTCGGCGTCCAGGTTCCCGCCGGGGGAAAAGAAGAGGCCGTCGATCGGGCAATCAAACCGTATGTTAAAGTCTCGGGGATCTCGGGCAATCTGAACAGCATCGGCTCGGACACGCTTTTGAACCTGATGACCTACTGGGCCGAGGCCTTTCAGAAAGCCTATCCCAACGTAAAGATCCAAATCAAGGGGGAAGGCTCGGCCACGGCCCCGCCGGCTTTGACGAAAGGGACCGCCCAGCTTGGCCCGATGTCGCGGGCGATGAAAAACGAGGAGCTGGATGCCTTCGAGAAGAAACACGGCTTCAAGCCGACCCGCGTCACGGTGGCGCTGGACTGCCTGGCCGTCTTCGTCAACAAGGATAATCCGGTCAAGGGCTTGAACTTGCAGCAGCTCGACGGGATCTTCTCCCAGACGCACAAGAGCGGCGCGCCGGACATCACGACCTGGGGACAAGTCGGACTGAAAGGCTCCTGGGCGTTGCTTCCTATGAGTCTGTACGGGCGGAATTCCGTTAGCGGCACCTACGCTTTCTTTAAAGAGCACGCCCTGCTGAAGGGCGACTACAAGGACGCGGTCAAGGAACAACCCGGCTCGGCGGCCGTGGTCAACGCCGTGGCCAACGACCGGGGCGCCATCGGCTACTCGGGCATCGGCTACAAGACGGCCGACGTCCGCGTCGTGTCCTTGGCCCAGAAGGCGGGTCAGCCCTTCGAGGAGGCGTCGTTCGCCAACGCCCTGGCCGGCAAGTATCCCCTGGGCCGCGCCCTGTATGTTTACGTGGCCAAGAAACCCGGCCGGCCCTTGCCGCCGCACGTCAAGGAGTTTCTCAAGTTCGTGCTCTCGCGCGAAGGCCAGCAGATCGTCGTCAAGGACGGCTTCGGGGCGCTGCCCCCGAAAACCCTGGCCAAGCAACTGAACTTGCTCGAATAAATTGCCGGTTGACAACGGCAAGTTGAGCGGCCGCCGTAGCGGCGGCTGCTAAACGGAATGTGGCCTTGAAACCTTATGGACCGTGAACGTTTATCCCCGGGATTGCCATCCCGGGGCGTTTTGTCTTTGGCAAGCGGAGTATCTTGTGTCGGCGATGGATAAAGCGATCATCCGACGCGTCCAGCGGCGCGACCGGATCGCCCGATGGACGATTACCCTGGGCGGCGTGGCGATTATTGTCAGCGTGATCGCCATTTTGGTCCTGATCGTCTCCGTGACCCTTCCCTTGTTCCGCCCTCCCCGTGACGAGATTGTCTCGAAAACCGCTCTGCCCGCGGCGTTTTCCGACAAAGAGGTTCTCGCCCTGGGAATCGATCGAGTGGAATTGGGCGATCGCGCGGCCAGGGATTCGCTAACCGGCTACGTCGTCACGCAGGACGGCCGGTTCACGTTTCTCGATTTCAGTAGCAGGCACACGCCGTCTGCCGTAGGACAGGTTGCCAACCTGTCCTACAGTACGCGGAGTGTGCCTGGTGCGTTGAAAAAAACGCTCCGCTTCGTGGAAAACCACGCCGGGACGCGATATTCGCTGCTCTGGTCCGACGGCTCGGCCTCGCTGGTCGACGCCGTGATGAAACCCCGGTTCGACGAATCGGGAAAACGCAGCGTCGAGCACGAATTGCGGACCCTGGCGGCGTTTCCGCCCGAGAAGGGGCCTTTGCCGCTGCAAGCGCTGCTCCGCGCAGCCGAGGGCGGTGCGGTCACGTGCGTCACGCTCCTGCCCGGCAACCGGCTCTCCGTCGTCCGGCGGGTCTCCTCCGAGAATCTTCTCGGGGAAGAGGAAACGATCGAGCATCGGCGGACGATCGAGGAGGGCATCCCCGGTCCGATCCGCGCGTTGGCCCTGGACGGGACGGGCAAAACGCTCTATGCGGGAACGGAAAACGGCTGCCTGGCGATCTGGCAGTTCGACGCCAAGGGACAAATCGTCCATCACGAGGTGGTGCCGGCCTTCCGCGACAAGCGGGCGGTGACGGCCTTGGCGATGGTCTTCGGCGACGTCTCGTTGGCGGTGGGCGATGCCCGGGGCGAGGTGACCGTTTGGTCGGAGGTCCGCCGGGGGGACTCGCGGAAACTGCGGCTCCTGCACCGGCTGTCCCAGGGCGGGAAGGGCGTGCGGGAAATTCTCCCCTCTTGCCGCAAGAAGTCGCTGCTAAGCCTCGACGGCGACGGTGAAATCCGCCTGGACTACGTGACCAGCCAGAGGAATCTCCTCCGCCTGACCGGTGCGGGGCCGATCCGGACGGCCGGCTACGCGCCGCGAGGGAACGCGGCGATCGGCCTGGGCGGCGGAGACGAGTTGGTGGTCTGGAAAATCGACTGCCCGCACCCCGAGGTCAGTTGGGCGACGCTCTTCGGCAAGGTCCACTACGAGGGCTACGCCGAGCCGGAGTTCAAGTGGCAGACCACCGGCGAGGAGCCGAAGTTCAGCCTCGTGCCGGTGATCTTCGGCACGCTGAAGGCCACGGTCTACGCCATGTTGTTCGCCGTCCCCTTGGCGCTGTTCGGGGCGGTGTACGTCAGCTACTTCACCTCTCCCGGCTGGAAAAACACGATCAAGCCGGTCGTCGAAATCATGGCTGCGCTCCCCTCGGTGGTCATCGGGTTCCTGATCCTCCTCTGGTTCGCCCCGTTGCTGGGACGGTGGATCGTGGCGGTGTTCACGGCGATGGTGACCATCCCCTTCGTGTTTTTCCTCTTCCTGTTGGCCTGGCAAGGGGTGCGGAAACTGCACTGGGCGAAACGGGTCGAGCACGGTTACGAATTTCTGGTCCTCGTGCCGGTGATGGTGGCCGGGGCCGGCTTGGCCTGCGCGGCGGCCGGTCCGCTGGAACGCTGGCTCTTCCGCAGCTACCACGGGATGTTCACCGAGTGGCTCTTCCAGGTGACGCAAAAACCCTACGAGCAACTCAACAGCCTGGCCGTGGCCTTCGGCCTGGGATTTGCCGTGATTCCGATCATTTTTTCGATCTCGGAAGATTCGCTGTCGAACATTCCTTACAGTCTCACGGCGGCCTCGCAGGCCCTGGGGGCCAGCCGCTGGCAGACGCTCTGGCGGATCATCCTCCCCTCGGCCAGCCCCGGGATCTTCGCCGCGGTGATGATCGGCTTCGGCCGGGCGGTGGGCGAGACGATGATCGTCTTTATGGCCGCCGGCAACGCGCCGCTGTTGGACATCAGCCCCTTTAACGGATTCCGCACCCTGTCGGCCAATATCGCCGTCGAAATTCCCGAGGCCCCCGTGGGCGGAACCCTGTATCGCGTGCTGTTTTTGTGCGCTGTGATCTTATTCGTGATGACCTTCCTGCTGAACACCGTGGCCGAAGTCGTTCGGCAGCGGCTCCGCAAGCGTTTTGGGCAATATTAGATGAGAAACACCATGCGTCCTCGAAAGGCCACTCAACGGTTTTGGCGGCAGGGCGAGCCGTTCGTCTGGGCGAGCGGCGCGGCGCTGGCGCTGACGCTCTCCATGACCGCGGTACTGCTGGGCGTCGTGTTGCGGAACGGCCTGGGCGTATTCTGGCCCTCGCCCGTGGCCGAGGTGGAACTGGCCGACGGCACGCGGCTACTGGGCGAAGAGCTGCAAACGCAAATCAATCCGGACACCGGCGTGGAAAGCGTGAAATTCAAAGTCGGCAACATGGAGGACGGCCCCGCCTTCCGCTGGGTCGAGAAGCGGGTCATCCGGAAAAAGTTCTACCCGCCCGGGGCGTTCGTCCTGGAACGGCTGACGAACATGAATTACTACGGCACCTTCCAGGACCTCCAAACGCCCGGCTGGGAATCGACTACCGAGGGAACACCCGCGGAACGGCTCGACGCGGCGCTGGCCGCGGTCCGGGACCAGTACAACCAGGTGGTGCAGCCGCTGGCGGATCAACAGGCGGCCGTCGCCGAGGAACTGAAAAGCCGCCTGAAGTACCAGATCCTCCGCGCTGAATACGACCGGAAACACCGCTTGGCGGAAGGGGCCGCGCCGGATGCGGACGCCGTCGTCCGGCTGGAGAAGCACTTGGCCGAATTGCGCGCCGACGAGCAGCGCCTGAAACAGAAATCCGACCGGCTGACGGCCGAGCTGTCGGAAAAGGAGGCGAACCTTCGCCGGAACGTCGCAATTTTCCGGGACGCGCAGGGGCGGGAGAAGCCGATCGCCTTGCTCGACATTGTGCGTTACACCCGGCCCAACCAGATGGGCTTCGGTTCGAAGGCCGCCCATTACGGGGCGAAGATTTGGGAACTGCTGACGGCCGATCCCCGCGAGTCGAACCAGGACGGCGGGCTGTATCCCGCCATCTTCGGCACGGTGCTGATGGTCTTCCTGATGGCCGCCACGTGTTTCCCCCTGGGCGTGGTGGCGGGAGTGTATCTCGGCGAGTACGCCAAGGAGGGACCGTTGGTCCGGCTGGTGCGGATCGCGGTCAACAATCTTGCCGGCATTCCCTCGATTGTTTACGGAGTCTTCGGCCTGGGATTCTTCATTTATCTGATCGGCGGGCAGTTCGACGCCTGGTTCTTTCCGGAACGGGTCGAGGCCGGCGAGCCGGTCTTCGGCCAGGGTTGCATCCTCTGGGCCAGCCTGACGCTCGGACTGCTGACGATTCCCGTGGTCATCGTCTCCACCGAGGAGGCGCTGCGGGCGATCCCCCGCGGCGTGCGCGAAGGCTCCTACGCCTTGGGGGCCACGAAACTCCAGACGCTGTGGCGCGTCCTGGTGCCGATGGCCTCGCCGGGGATGATGACCGGCTTTATCCTGGCGATGGCCCGGGCGGCGGGCGAAGTGGCCCCGCTGATGCTCACCGGCGCGGTGAAAAACGCCCCCGTCCCGCTGGACTCGACGTTCCCCTTCCTCCATCCCGACCGCCAGTTCATGCACCTGGGATACCATATCCTCGACATCAGTTGCAAGTCCCCGAACGTTGAGGCCACCAAGCCGATGGTCTACGTCACGACGCTGCTGTTGCTGCTGATCGTGTTGTCCTTAAGCAGCGTGGCGATTTATCTCCGCAGCCGGATGCGAAAACGGTACTATATGCGGGCGATTTGAGACAATGAACAAGTCAGAGCATGAAAACCACGCGAACCACGCCGACGATGCCTTCTACCCCGGAACCGATCCAGCACGTTATGAAACTACCGCCTCCCCACGTTGCCGGCGTCTCTCGAGATCCTTCCGCGGCTGAAGGCATCCGCGATCCCATTGTCCGCTCACAAAACCTGCACCTTTATTACGGGGCGACGGAGGCCCTGAAGGACATCACCCTCGACTTCCCGCGGCACGACGTGACCGCGCTGATCGGGCCGTCCGGTTGCGGCAAGTCCACGTTTCTCCGCTGCCTGAACCGGATGAACGACCTGATCGACGGCGTCCGGACCACCGGCGTCATTGAACTGGACGGCCGGGACATCACCGACAAGTCGCTCGACGTGATCGAACTGCGCCGCCGCGTGGGGATGGTCTTCCAGAAACCGACGCCGTTTCCCAAAACGATTTACGAGAACGTCGCCTACGGCCTGCGGATCGCCGGCGTCCGCCGCAAGGCGGTGCTCGACGAGATCGTGGAAAAGAGCCTCCGCCGGGCGGCGCTCTGGGACGAGGTCAAGGACCGGCTGCACGACTCGGCCCTCGGGTTGTCCGGCGGCCAGCACCAGCGGGTCTGCATCGCCCGGGCCATCGCCGTCGATCCTGAAATCATCCTCATGGATGAACCGTGCTCGGCGCTCGACCCCCGCTCGACCACGCGGATCGAAGACCTGATCGGCCAGTTGCGCGGACAGTACACGATCATCATCGTGACCCACAACATGCAGCAGGCCGCCCGCGTCTCCGACTGGACGGCGTTCCTCTACGAAGGCGCCCTGATCGAATTCGGCCCCACGGACCGGTTGTTTACCAAGCCGCAGAAGAAGGAGACCGAGGATTACATTACGGGACGCTTCGGATAAAAAAATGGATGGAATTTCAGATTGTAAAAGTCGCACTGAATAGTCGGCGGCTAACAGCCGCCGCGGGGCATTCCAGAATCTCTCGGCGGCTGTTAGCCGCCGGCTAGTTAACATTGACAACCTGAGGCGAATCTTGACTCCTTAGTGTCAACCTGTTCTCATTAGTTTCTGTTGCGGAAAGTGAAATGGGATATTTTCAGGATTAGGGCTTGGCAAGAAAAAGACGCATCTTTATCTTCTTGGAGTT